>NZ_JBHWBW010000060.1:14382-25859 GCF_042735675.1 Kitasatospora sp. NPDC059571 | reverse complement strand
CTGGATCGCCCTCGCCGACGGCCGCGACCCGCCCCCCGCGCGGGGCGCGCCGGGCGGGCGCGGGCCCCCCCGCGCGCGGCCGCGGGGGCCCCGCCCGCGGCGCGCCGCCCCCCGTTTTCCGTTGCCCGGGGCCGTTCGTCCGCCTACGCACCGGTGGGCGAATCGCCCATCCGGGGACGATTCGCGCCGGGCCGTCTCAGGTGTTGAGACGTCGCGAATTCGCCGTAGTTAAACACTGGGACCAAACTTAGCTTCCAGTGTAAGTTTGCATCGCGCTAACCCAATAGCGACTGCTGTCACGTCCGACTGGTCGGATTCGAAGAGATTGGACCACTCACATGGAGCACGTGCGACAGAGCCCCGGCGTCCCGATCGCGGTGGTCGGCCTGGGGTGCCGCTTCCCGGGTGCCGACGGGCCGGAACGGTTCTGGGAGAACCTGCTGGCCAACACGGACTCGGTCACCGCGGTCCCGGGTGAGCGCTTCGACATCGCGGCGGACTACGACCCGTCACCCGGCGTGCCCGGCAAGACGGCCTCGCGCCACGGCGGCTTCATCGCGGACGCGTTCGCCTTCGACCACGCCTTCTTCGGCATCTCGCCCGCGGAGGCGAGAGCCGTCGACCCGCAGCAGCGACTCCTCCTCCAGGTCGCCTGGGAGGCGCTGGAGCACGCCGGCATCCGCCCCTCGACGCTGGCCGGCACGCACGCCGGGGTCTTCGTCGGGCAGGCCACCGCCGAGTACTCCGAGACCTCGCACGCGCCCAACGGGCCCAACGTCCGCGACGTGGCCGGCAGCCGGCTGCGCGCGGTGACCGCCGGGCGGCTGTCCTTCGCGCTCGACCTGCTCGGCCCCAGCGTCGTGCTGGACACCGCCTGCTCCTCGTCGCTGGTCGCGGTGCACACCGCCCGGCAGAGCCTGCTCACCGGGGAGTGCGACCTGGCCATCGCCGCCGGCGTCAACTTCCTGCTCTCCAGCCACGATGCGATCGCCTACTCGCAGGGCGGGATGCTCTCGCCGGGCGGCCGCTGCCGCTACGGCGCGGCCGACGCGGACGGCTTCGTCCGCAGCGACGGCATCGGCGTCGTGGTGCTCAAGCGGCTCGACGACGCCGAGCGCGACGGGGACCGGATCCTGGCGACCGTCCTCGGCAGCGCCGTCAACAACGACGGGCGGGGCAGCGGACTGCTGCTCCAGCCCGCGATCAGCGGACAGGTCGACATGGTCCGGGCCGCCTGCCGGGCCGCGGGCACCACCCCGGACCGGCTCGACTACGTCGAGGCCCACGGGACGGGCACCGCCGTGGGTGACGCCGTGGAGCTGCGGGCCCTGGCCGAGGCCACCCGGCGGCCCAACAAGCGCCCGCTGCCCACCGGTTCGGTCAAGACCAACATCGGCCACGCCGAGGCGGCGGCCGGCATCGCCGGACTCATCAAGGTGGTGCTGATCGCCCGGCACGGCGTCATACCGGCCTCGCTGCACTGCCCCGAGGTCAACCCGGTCATCGCCGAGCACGCACTGCCGGTCTCCGTCGTGACCCGCAACACCGAGCTGCCCGCGGACGGCGAGCCCGCCCTGCTCGGCGTCAGCTCCTTCGGGATCTCCGGTACCAACGCCCACGTCGTGGTCGGCGAGTACCGGCCGGCACCGGTCGCCCTCCCCACCGACCGGGCCGCCCCCGCCGACCCTGCCGCAGAGGCCGGACCGGCCGCCCGCGCGACCGCCGCGGGGGCGGCCGGCGCGGAGCAGCTGCTCGTCCTCAGCGCCCGCTCCCCGCGAGCCCTGAACCGGCTGGCCGAGGCGTACGCCGCCCACCTCGAAGGAGCCGGGCGGGGCCGCGCGCTCCGCGAGATCTGCGCGGCCGCCGCGCTGCGCCGCGACACGCACCCCCACCGGCTCTGGGTCCGCGGCGCCGACCACACCGCGGTCGCGGCCCGGCTGCGGGCGCTCGCCGCCGGCGAGGTGCTCGCCGAGGGCGGTACCGCCGACGCCGGGTTCGCCCCGCGGCGGACGGCCTTCGTCTTCCCCGGGCAGGGCTCGCAGTGGCTCGGGATGGGCCGCGGACTGCTGGAGGGCTCGCCCGCGTTCCGGGCCGCCCTCACCGAGTGCGACGCCGCGATCCGCACCGAGCTCGGCTGGTCGGTCGTCGAACTGCTCACCACGGCCACCGAGTTCCCCACCGACATCGACCGGGTCCAGCCCGCGCTCTGGGCGGTCGGGGTCTCCCTCGCCGCCGCCCTGCGCGAGGTGGGCCTCAGCCCGGACGTCTGCCTCGGCCACAGCATGGGCGAGATCGCGGCCTCCCACGTCGCCGGTGCGCTCGGCCTGCGCGACGCCGCCGCGGTGATCTGCCGCCGGAGCCGGCTGATGCGCCGGCTCGCCGGCCGCGGGGCCATGCTCGCCGTCGAGCTCTCGGCGGACGCGGCACAGGAGTTCCTGGCCGGACGGCCCGAGTTCGCCGGCGCCTGCCTGGCGGCGGACAACTCCCCGCACTCGACGGTGCTCGCCGGCCCGCCGGCCGCGGCCGCCGCGATCGCCGCGGGCCTGGAGGAGCGCCACGTGCTCTGCCGCACCGTTCGGGTCGAGGTGGCGTCGCACTCGCCCGACATGGATCTGATCAGCGACGACCTGGTCGCGGCCCTCGACGGCCTGGCGCCCCGCCCGGCCCGCACCGACCTGGTGTCCAGCGTGCTGGCCGCCCCGGTACGCGGCGACGAACTTGTCGCGCAGTACTGGCAGGACAACCTGCGCCGGCCCGTCCGGTTCACCGAGTCGGTACGGCTGCTGTCCGCGACCGACACGGTGTTCGTCGAGGTCAGCCCGCACCCCGTGCTGACCGCGGCGGTCGACGAGACGCTGGCGGACGCCGGTGCCGAGGGTGCTGCCGTCGCCACCCTGCGCCGCAACTGCGACGAGTCGACGGCCCTGCTGGACGCGGTGGGCCGCGCCTTCGCCCACGGTGCCCGGGTGGACTGGCTCCGCTGGTACGGCGCCGTGCCGCCCGTCGTCGACCTGCCGACCTACCCCTGGGACGCCGCGGTGCTGCGCCGCGAGAGCGCCGAGCCCACCGGGGCCGTCCCGGCGCCCGGCGGGAGCGCGCCGTACGTGCGCGAGGCCGGGCTGGAGGAGTGGGGCGTGGCGGGCTGGGGCGCCGGGGTCACCGTCCGCGGCATCGCGCCGATCTTCCCGTCCGTGTACCTCACGGCCATGCTGGACACCGCCGGTGCCGCTGCCCCCGGCATCGGGTTCGCGCTGGCCGGGGTGCGCCTGGGCGACGCCGCCCTCACCCTCGACGACCTCCCCCGCACCACCCTCCGGGTCACGGTCGACGCCCCCGGGCCCGGCGGTGCCCGGCAGGTGCGGGTGCAGGCCCGGCGCGGTGCCGACGGACCGCTGGAGCCGTGTGCGGAGGGCCGGCTGGAGCCGCTCCCGGCGGCCGGCCCGCGCACCCGGCGCGACCTGCTGGACTCCGTCCTCGCCCGGCACCACACCTACCTCTCGGCCGCCGACTTCTACGCCGAGGCCGAACACCACGGGTTCGGGATCGGTGCCGAGTTCCGGGCCGTCCAGCACGTCTGGCGGCGCGGCACGTGCGCCGTCGCCCGGCTGCGCGCGGCCGCCGTCCCCCGCGCCGCCGGCTGGGAGTCCGGGCTGCTGGCGCTGCTCGCCGCGTACCCCGCCGGAGCCGCCTACGTGCCGCTGGGCTTCGGCACCGTCCGGGCGTTCGCGGAGCCCGGGGAGGAGTACTGGGCGCTGTGCCGGGTGCGGCCCGCCGCGGGCGGCCGCACCGCACAGGGCGACGTGATCTTCCTCGGGACCGACGGGTCGGTGCTCGCGGAGTTCCGGGACATCGAACTGCGGGCCCTCGGGCGCCCGGCGTGCCGCTTCGCCTCGCTCTCCTCCGTCGCCTCGGTCGGATCCCGGCTGCTGCCCGGTGCCGCGGCGCTCCGCCGCCGGCCGCGTGCCGTCGCCGTTCCGGCTCCCGTACCGGCCCTGACCCCGGCACCGGCCCGGGCCGTCATCCCGGCCCAGGTCTCCGTCCGTGCGCCGCATCCCGCCCGGGTCGCCGCGCCGGCGGCCGCGGACGCCGGCCTGGTGGCCACCACGGCGGCGGAGGCCCTGCTGCGGCGGGTGGCCCGGGTGCTGGAGATCCCCGAGGACCAGCTCGACCGCCGCCGGCCGCTGCGCGACCTGGGCCTGGACTCGCTGATGGCGACGCAGCTGCGGGCCCAGCTGCGGTCGGACTGCGGCCTGGAGCTCACGGCCGGGCGCCTGCTCGGCCCGGAGAGCCTGAACGGCATCCTGGCCACCATCGGCTAGGCGGGGCGGGGGTCCGGTGGAAGTGGTCGGACAGACCTCCAATTTTGACTGCAAAGCATAGTTAAACTGTGGTGCATAGACCTGGGGGGAGGGGGCCTCCCCGGTCGCCACCCAGCAGATCGGAGAGACAGTTGAACGCGATGGGAGCCGCAGTGGACCAGCCGCCGGCACCGCTCGGCCGGCGGGAGCGCAACAAGATCAGGATGAAGGAGCGGCTCTACGACGCGGCCCTGACGCTCTTCACCGAGCAGGGCTACGACGAGACGTCGATCGACGAGATCGCGGAGCGGGCCGACGTCGCCCGAGGCACCTTCTTCAACTACTTCCAGCGCAAGGAGGACCTCCTCGGCACCTGGGGCGAGAAGCGCCGCGACGCGCTCACCGCCGCCCTCACCCCCGACAGCCCCGACATGGGGACGGCCGCCGGCCAGCTGCGCCGCTGCATGACCACGCTCGGCCGGATGAGCGAGGAGCACCAGAAGGAGACCGGGGCCATGCTGATGGCCTGGGTCCGGGCGGGCCACCCGCTGGTGGAGGAGCCCTACCTGGCCGACCTGTTCGCCCGGATCGCCGCGACCGGCGTCGAGCGCGGCGAGTTCCGTCGGCAGATCGCCGCCGAGCAGATCGGCAACGCCCTGCGCGACCTCTACCTGGGCACCCTCTACCGCTGGTGCGGGCGCCCCGGCGGCCCGAGCGGCGCCCTCACCAAGGAACTGCTCACCACCCTCGACCTGATGCTGTACGGCGTCCTCGCCGCTCCCGCGGCCGAGGGCGACGCCCGCTGACCGCCCGCCCGTCGTGCTGCCGGGCCGCTCCCGGCGGCCGGGCGGGCCGCGTCCGGCGTCCGGTCGGCGCGGCACGGCTGCGGCGCTCTCTCCGGGCGGTCCCGGTGGATCGGCCGCCCCGCCGCGGCTACCGGCGGGGCGCCGGCGGGCGCTCGAAGAAGGTCTGCAGCGAGACGGTCGCCTGCGTGCCGCTCACCCCGTTGATGGCGTAGAGCCGCCGCAGCACGTCCTGCAGCTGCTCGGTGCCGGCCGTGCGGACCTTCACCAGCACCGAGGCGCTGCCCGCGATGATGTGCGCCTCCTCGATCTCCGGAATGGCGGCGAAGGCCTCCGCGGAGTCCCCCATCCAGGCCGACGAGTCGACCATCACGAACGCGAGCACGCCGAGCCCGAGCGCCTTCGGGTCCACCTCGACCGTCGTCCGCCGGACGACCCCGCGCTCGCGGAGCTTGCGGACGCGCTCGTGTGCGGCGCCGGCCGAGAGGCCGACCGCCCTGCCGAGGGCGGCGTAGGCCTGTCCGGCGTCCTGCTGCAGCAGCGCGACCAGGGCGCGGTCGATCTCGTCGAGGTTCTCCGATGCCATGCCGTCACCATATCGGCTTCTGTCATACTCATGCTGCATCGAATGAGATTCGGTTGATGGCATCGAGGGGTGGATTGTGTCCGGTATTGTCGAGCACGGCCTGTACGAGATCCTGGACGAGCGCTTCCGGACCGGGAAGTGCGCCAACGGCGACCTGCGGCTGGAGAAGCTGTTCGGGGACTGCCGGTGGGCGGAGGGGCCGGTCTACCTCCCGGCGTGGCGACAGCTGATCTTCAGTGACATCCCCAACGACCGCATGCTGCGCTGGGACGAGGCCACCGGCGCGGTCGGGGCCTTCCGCTCCCCGGCCGGGCACAGCAACGGCAACACGCTGGACCGCGAGGGCCGGCTGATCACCTGTGAGCAGGGCAACCGCCGGGTGACCCGCACCGAGCACGACGGCTCGGTCACCGTGCTCGCCGACCGCTACCGGGGCAGGCGGCTCAACTCGCCCAACGACGCGGTGGTGCACTCCGACGGGTCGGTGTGGTTCACCGACCCGGACTTCGGCATCACCAGCGACTACGAGGGCCACCGCGCCGAGAGCGAGATCGGCGCCTGCAACGTCTACCGCATCGACCCCGGCAGCGGCGAGGTCCGGCTCGCCGCGGACGGCTTCACCGGCCCGAACGGGATCGTCCTCTCGCCCGACGAGCAGCAGCTGTACGTCGCGGACAGCAGGGCGCGCACCATCCGCGTCCTCGACGTCCGCGAGGACGGCACCCTCTCCGACGGCAAGGTCTTCGCCGAGGCGCCGAACAGCGGCTTCGACAACATCCGCTTCGACGACGGCGGCCGGCTCTGGGCGGCGGCCTTCGGCGACGGCGTCCACTGCTACGACCCGGACGGCACGCTCATCGGACGCCTCCTCGTCCCCGAGCCGGTCTCCAACCTCGCGTTCGGCGGGCCGAAGAACAACCGCCTCTTCATCACCGCCTCCACGTCGGTGTACTCGCTGGTCATGGCGGTGACGGGGACCCCGCGGGTCCGCCGGGCCTGACGCCCCGACCGGCCGGGCCGGCCGGGGCCGTCGGCCGGTCAGCCGAGCGCGGCGGCGAACATGCCGGCCTCGTACGAGCCGCCCCGCTGGTGCACGATCACGGCGAGCCGGTTGGCCGCGTTGATCAGGGCGACCAGGGACACCAGCGCGGCGATCTGGTCGTCGTCGTAGTGCTTGCGCACCCGGGCCCAGGTCTCGTCGGACACGCCCCGGTGGGCATCGGCGAGCCGGGTGCCCTCCTCGGCGAGCGCCAGCGCGGCCTGCTCGGCCTCGGTGAACACGGTGGACTCGCGCCAGGCGGCGACCAGGTGGAGCCGGGCCGCACTCTCGCCGGCGGCCGCGGCCTCCTTGGTGTGCATGTCGATGCACCAGCCGCAGCCGTTGATCTGGCTGGCCCGCAGCGACACCAGCTCCTGGGTGGACCTCGGCAGCGGCGACTGGACGATCACCTGGCCCGCGTTGGCGAACCGCTTGGCGAACTTGGCCGCGATCTCGTTCTCGAACAGGTTGAACCGGACGGACATGGCGTGATCCTCACTCGCGGTGGTGCAGTGGACGGACACCAGACGCCTCCGGCCCCCGGGCCGTGACGGAGGCGGTCGTGTGACGTGCGCCACGGGGCGCGGCTGTCACACGACCGCCCGGGCCGGCGTCCTGTGCACGGGGAACCGCCGGGAGCGAAGAGGCAGGAGCAGCCGATGAACGGCGAGCGCGGCGCAGGCACGGAGCGCGCGGAGGGCATGGAGAGCACGGTCGGGCGGCTCGCGGACGAGGAGCGCACGGACCCCGCCACGGAGGCCTTCGTGGCCCATCGCAACCTGCTCTTCACCGTCGCCTACGAGATGCTCGGCTCGGCCGCCGACGCGGAGGACGTGCTGCAGGAGACCTGGCTGCGCTGGGCGGGCGTCGATCTGGCCGCGGTGCGGGACCGGCGTGCCTACCTCGTCCGGATCACCACCCGCCAGGCGCTGACCCGGCTGCGCACGCTCGGCCGCCGCCGGGAGTCCTACGTGGGTTCCTGGCTCCCCGCGCCGCTGCTCACCACGCCCGACGTGGCGGAGGACGTCGAGCTGGCCGAGAGCGTCTCGATGGCGATGCTGCTGGTGCTGGAGACCCTCGCCCCGGTCGAGCGGGCGGTGTTCGTGCTGCGCGAGGTCTTCGACCTGGGGTACGACGAGATCGCCGAGGCCGTCGACAAGAGCCGGGCCGCGGTCCGCCAGATCGCGCACCGGGCACGGGCGCACGTCGCGGCGCGCCGGCCGCGCGGGCCGGTCTCCCCGGCCGAGACCCGGGACGTGCTGGACGCCTTCCGGCGGGCGACCGAGACCGGCGACCTGCAGGGCCTGCTCGACCTCCTCGCGCCGGACGTCGTCCTGCTGGGGGACGGCGGCGGCGTCAAGCAGGCCGTCCTGCGGCCCGTCTCCGGGGCCGACAAGGTCGCCCGCCTCCTGACCGCCGGCCTGGGCAGGGTCCCCGGCGCGGTCTCGCTCGGCCCGGCCCAGGTCAACGGCCACCCGGCGCTGGTCCTGCGGCTCGACGGCGAGCTCGACACCGTCCTGGCGGTCCGCATCGACGACGGCCTCATCACCGGCCTCTACGCCGTCCGCAACCCCGAGAAGCTGTCGTACATGCAGCAGGAGACCGCGCTGCGCCGCTGAGCCGTCAACGACGGGGGCCCGGTCCGCGTGACACGGTCCGGGCCCGTTGGGGGAGGCGGGATTCGGACCCTGAGGGCTCCGTGCGCTACGCGGCGGGCCGGGTGCCGCCGGAGCGCAGGGTGAGCAGCGTGATCTCGCTCGGTGCGAAGACCCGGAAGGGCGGCCCCCAGAAACCGGTGCCCCGGCTGGTGTAGAGCTGGGTCCGCTCCCCGTGCCGGCTCAGGCCGTGCACCACCGGCTGGTCGAGCCGGACGAGGAAGTTGAACGGCCAGATCTGGCCGCCGTGGGTGTGCCCGGAGATCTGGAGGTCGATGCCGGCGGCCGCGGCCTGCGGGACGTACTTGGGCTGGTGGGCGACGAGCAGGACCGGGTGGTCCGGGTCCGCCCCCGCCAGCGCGCCGAGCAGGTTCGCGCGGTGCCCGGCCAGGCCGGAGGACTCCGCGGTCACGTCGTCCACGCCGGCGAGGACGAGGGCGTCCCCGCCGCGCTCCACCACGACGTGGCGGTTGTGCAGCGGCTCCCAGCCGAGGTCCGCCATGCGGTCCAGCCAGCCCTGCGCCTCCCCGGAGTACTCGTGGTTCCCGGTGACGTAGACCTTGGCCAGCCTCGACCGGATCGTCCCGAGCGGCGCGGCCTGCTCCCGGCGCTGGGCCGGGGTGCCGTCCGCGATGTCGCCGGCGTGGACCACGACGTCCGCGTCGAGCGCGTTGACCGCCTCGGCGACGCGGGCGGACCAGGCAGCCCGGTCGATCGGGCCGTAGTGGGTGTCGGCCAGCACCACGACCCGGGTCCCGTCCAGGCCGTCACCGAGCCGCGGGACGTGGACGTCCAGCCGCTTCACCCGCGGTACGCGCATCGCCTCGTGGTGTCCCCAGCCCAGCAGCCCGGCCGTGACCGCGGCGACGGCCACGGCGACGATCCTGGCCCGGCCGGTGCCGCCGACGTCGAGCCCCGTCAGCACCAGGTCCGCCAGGCCGCCCAGCACCGACCAGGTGAACAGCACCCAGACCATCCCGAGCGAGGTGTCCGCGATGCGGGCGGCCCGGTCGCTCCGTCGTGGCCCGTGGCCCGCGACCATCAGGAGGGGGAAGGCGACCACCCAGGCGGCGAGGACGACCGTGCCGGCCGGGAGGACCGGGAAGGGCCAGTCGGCGCCGGAGGCGAACAGCGTCCACCACGGCGGGAGGCACAGCACCACGAGGACGAGGACCGCCACGGCCAGCCGCCGGATCACGGACCCCCGGCGCCCCGCGCTCCTGCCCGGGGCCTGCGCGGTCTCGGGCCGTGCCTCGGCCAGGACGGTCCCGGGCCCCCCGTCGTCCGGCCGGAAGTCCGCCTCGGGCCCGATGGATTCGCTGTCTGTCACGGTGCCGCCCCTCACGTCTGCTGCGCCCATCATCCGGCACCCGGTGCCCGCCGGACCGGGCCGGGGCCCGCGGAACCCGTCACGAGGACCGGCGCCACGTCGACATCTGCTGCCGGAAGGTCGGGCAGCCGACGATGTCCTGCTTGCCGCACCGGAGCGCATGGGTCATGAGCTGGTGGGCGTGTTCGAGGTCGACCATGCGCTGCTCGATCTCGGTGACCTTGGCGCGGATCATCGCTTCCCGGCGGGCCTGGTCCTGCTGGAGCTCGCCGATCTCGGCCAGGGTGAGCCCGGCCTGCTGGCAGGTGCGCAGCACCACGATCCGCTCCGCGGCCTCCGGCGGGTAGCGCCGCTGGCCGCCCCGGCGTTCCGGCGCGGGCAGCAGGCCGTGGCGTTCCCAGAACCGGATGGCGGACGCGGGCACTCCGGTGATCTCGGCGAGTCGACCGATCGTCATGAGCACGTTGCGTTCCCCCGGTTCACCGTTCCGCCCCACCGCTTGACTTGAACCTTAGTTCAAGTTGAAGAGTGCCTTCTGTGCGGGACATCCCGGGCCGGCGGCGGACGTGCGACCGCCGGCAGAAGACTTCGGAGGCGATGGCATGACGGACAGAAGTGACGCGACGGACCGGGCCCACCAGCTCGTCGAGGCTGCCGGGCAGCTCTTCGAGGCGGGGGTGATGTCGCACTCCGGCCACGCCAACCTGAGCGCCAGGCTGGACGCCGAGCGGTTCCTGTTGAGCCCGGGGTTCGTCCGCGGCCTGCGGCCGGGGCAGTTGGCGACCGTCGGTCTCGACGGACGCCTCCTCGACGGTGAACTGCAGTCCGTCAGCACCGAGATCATCACCATGCACAGCGTGGTCTACCGGGCCCGCCCGCTGGTGGGTGCGATCATCCACACCCACTCGCCCGCCGCGACGGCCTTCGCGGTGGCCAACCGGCCGCTGCCGTGCCGCACGGAGCCGATGCTGCGCTTCGGGCAGGCCGAGGAGGTGCCGGTGGTGCCCTGGGGGCCGCGCGGCTCCGACGTCTCGGTCCGCGGCATCGCCGATGTCCTGGAGCGCCGTCCGACGACGGCCGCGGTCCTGCTGGCCAATCACGGCCTGCTGGTGTTCGGCCCGGACGCCGCGGCCGCCGGCCGGCTCGTGGTGGCGATCGAGGAGAGCGCCGAGGCCGAGATCGCCGCGGCGGCGATCGGCGGGGGCGTGGACTTCCCCGACGGTGCCCTGGAGGCGGTCCGGGCCTCGATCGCACGGGTCGCGTCATGACGGACGACGGGTCCGGGCGGCGTGCCGAGGCCCTGCGGGACCGCTACCGCTCGACGCTCGGAGCCGTCCCGGGCGGGGTGGAGGACCGCCTGCGCGTGGCCCTGGAGTTCGGCCGGCTCCCCACGGAGGAGGCGTTCGCGGCGCTGCGGCACATCGTGCTGGCCGACAGCCCGCTCGGCGGCCGGGTGCAGCAGCTGGTCCACTTCGGCCAGTTGCTGACCCTCGGCCGGGCGGAGCCCGCCCGGATCCACGCCCGGGGAGCACTCCACGCCGGAGCCGGCATCGCCGACCTCGTCGGAGTCGCCGAGACCGCCCTCATCACCTCGGGCGCGCCGGCCTACGCGCTCGGTGTCGAGATCGTCGTCGAACTCCTGCAGGCCGAGGACGACCGGGCCGACTGACCCCGGACATGCAGAAGGGGGGGGGCGCCGGGGGGGGGGGGGCCCGGCCGCCGGGGGGGGTTAGATATAGCAAAGGAGGTGGGGTTGGGCCCCCCCG
>NZ_JBHWBW010000060.1:11581-14372 GCF_042735675.1 Kitasatospora sp. NPDC059571 | reverse complement strand
TGGTCTCACCGCGCGCGGGCGGCGCCGGCGGGGCCGCCCCCCCCCCCCCCTTGCTGCGGCGGCCCCGCCGGGCGCGGCCCCCCCCCTTCCAGCTGCGGAGGATACGAGATCCGAACTCGTGAGGGTTGCCCCCAACGCGCCTTCCAATTCTCCCGAACGCCGTCCGCCGGGGTTCACACCCGTCCCGACCTGCGCGGAGCGCACGGCTGGGCGTCGGCTGAACCACGCCGGCGAGGGAGCACGTGCGCGAGTACTCTGCCGGCCTCGCGAGCTGCAGGGCACCTTGCCCAGCCCGTGGTTACCGGTCGAGTCGGGCGATGGCGCCGGTCAGCTCACGGTCGAGTACCGCGCGCACGACGGGCCCCACGTCCTCCGGTGTGATGATGGCGCGTCGGCTGAGTTTCGCCCCGGCCCTCGCTCCCCCCGCCCGACGACGTGATCGCCGGCCGCCGCGCGATGCCCGAAAAAATCTTCGCGGTCCGCGGCAACCTTCCCGGGGGCGGTGGCAACTGGGTGGTGTCCGGACAGGCGGTCTGGTCAGAGGCAACGGCTGAAAGAGAGCATCGATATGTTCCCTCGCCCATCCACGTCGCCGGAGGCGTCGCCCGGCGGCCGCGCCCGCCGTGGTCGCGCGTCGTTCCGCTCGGCCGTTCCGGGGCGGCGGCAGACGCATCGTGGCCGACGGCTGTACCAGCGCCGGAGCTTCTGGGCAGCCGTCGGCCTGGCGGTCCTGGGCGGCTCCGTGGTCGTGGTCAACACGGCCTCAGCGGGAACCGTGGACACGAACGCCTGGTACACGTTGGTCAACCGCAGCACCGGCCAGTCGCTGGATGCCCTCGAGTACGCCACGTACGACGGCTCTCCGCTGGGGCAGTGGAGCCGTACCGGCGGGACCAACCAGCAGTGGAAGTTCATCGACTCCGGTGACGGGAACTACCGGCTGCAGAACCGGAACTCCGGCAAGGTGCTGGACGACTACGGCTGGTCGAAGACCGAAGGCTCCGGGCTGGTGCAGTGGCGCGACCTGAACGGCGCCAACCAGCAGTTCCACCTGGAGAAGTCGTCGGACGGCTACGTGCGTCTGATCAACCGCTTCAGCAACATGGCCGTCGAGGTCCCGGGCGGCTCCAAGACCAGCGGGGCCCATCTCGCCCAGTACCACGACTGGAACGGCCCCCAGCAGCAGTGGCAGCTCGTCCCGGTCGGCGGCAACACGGGCGGCTCCGGCAGCACCGCCACGCCCACCAAGCCGGCCGGCAGCGCTCCGGCGAGCCAGGCCCCCAGCACCCGCCCGGCCTCGCCGCCGCCGGCGCCTACGGCCGGCGGGGGCAGCCCGGCGAAGACCCTCATGGGCAGCACCACGATGCTCATCGGCGGCTCGATGTCCGACGCCTCGGCGAGCGCCGCGCCGTTCGACGTGCGGTACAGCTATGTGCACAGCCAGCCCGCGCCCTCGTCGGACTACTACACGGCCTCGCGCTGCAATGCCGCGTGGTCGGGCTGGTGGGGCTGCTGGACCGGTGACACCACGGCGCCCGGCACGTTCATCACCTACAAGGACGCCAATGCGACCAAGATGACCTACCAGGGCAAGTCGCGCCCGCAGAAGAACCTCTGGACCTGGTACTCGCTGCGCGACCTCGGAGACGCGGCGGGCCAGGGCGACGGTCCGGGCGAGGTCCAGGCCATCAACCGGGCCGACCTGCTCACCCGCTACCTGAACGACTACCGCTTCTTCCTCCAGAAGATCGGCACCTCGCACGACATGATCGACCTCGAGCCCGACTTCTGGGGCTACGTCCGGTCGCTCGGCAACCCGCACCAGGTCGCCGCGCAGGTCAAGGCCGCGAATCCGACGGACTGCGGATCGCAGGAGAACAGCGCCGCCGGCCTGGCCCAATGCCTGATCTCGATGGGCCAGAAGTACGCGCCGAACACCGGCATCGGCCTGCACCTCACCTGCTGGGACTGGCAGCAGAACACCCCGCAGTGCGTCAAGGACTACGCGGACCTCGGGGCGAAGAACGCCGACTTCCTGGTCACCGACGTGACGGACCGCGACGCGGGCTGGTACGCGCTGCCCGCCCACGGCAGCAAGGACACCTACTGGAACGACCAGAAGGGCTTCGCCGCGCTCGGGTTCTACAAGACGATGACCGAGTCCGTGGGCAAGCCGGTGGTCCTGTGGCAGGTCCCCCTGGGCAACATGGCGCAGAACAACACACCCAACCACTACAAGGACGACAAGGTCGACTGGTTCTTCTCGCACCTGAGCCAGGCGGCGGACGCACACGTCGGCGGCATCCTGTTCGGCGCCGGCTGGCAGGAACAGACCACGCCCGAGACCGACGGCGGGAACCTGATCAACAAGACGATCGCGTACCACAACGCGGGCGGCACGCCGCTCAAGTAGCCGCACGCAGCCGGTCGGCCCAACTTCGACGGGGCCGCGTTCGTCCCCGTCGTCCCGCCGAGCACGTCTCGGCCGGGGCCGACCGGCTGTCGCCGCCCACGGACGCCGCCGGCAGCGCGCCGGCCGGGGGGTTGGTCGATCTGCTCAGGCAGGCCATCGGCACGTGCCGCGGTCCGTCGTGTTCGGCCTGCACATAGCCGCAGGAGTTCGGCGACGTTCACGCGGCCGGCTCCACCTCGTCTCGGCAGGCGCGGCTGGCTCTGGGCTCGATGAGCCGGTCGTCTGTCGAACTGAGATCGGGAGACGACGAGAGGCCCCCCCCCCCGGGCGCGGGGCGCCGCTTCTGTAGGCCCGGCGCGCGCACGCGGGGCTGCCACT
>NZ_JBHWBW010000060.1:0-11571 GCF_042735675.1 Kitasatospora sp. NPDC059571 | reverse complement strand
GCGAGCCGCCGCGCCGCCCGGCCCGCTGAGCGGTCGGGGCCTCTTGTTTGCCCTGGCGGGCAGAGGCGGAGGATACGAGATTCGAACTCGTGAGGGGTTGCCCCCAACACGCTTTCCAATTCTCCCGAACGGTGTCCGTCGGCGTTCACACCGGTTCTGACCTGCGGCGAAATATGTGGTTGAGCGGCGGTTGAACCCGGCCGGACGGGGGTGAATGAGACCAGAACTGAGACCAGGATCGGCGGCCTCCGCAGCGCATCGGGGTCGTGCCCACGGGTGGTAGAGCCGATTTCTCGGCGGCGTCGCCCTGCGGGGAGGGGCATAACCGGGGGCGGAATGCGTCGCCGTCGGGCGTAATGGAAGGACCGGCCCGGTGAACCGCACCGGGGTGCCGGGGTTGATCGCGCCCGTGCCGGCTCGTACGGGACAGGAAGGATCGTCGGTGGGCAGGGACGGCGAGCGGCGCCTGGACCGGTCGGAGGGGTTCGGCGAACACCTGCTGGGCGCACTGCTCGACCAGGCCCACGAGCTTCCGCCCCATCTGATTGCTCCATTGGTCGCCGACGCGGTGCGTGGGTTCGGTGGCCGTGACCCGGTGCTCCTGCTGCAGGACTACGGGCAGTTGGTGCTGGTGCCGCTGTCCGGCCGGGGGCTGGCAGCCCGGGAGCCGGTGCCGATCGACGGCTCGTCCGCAGGCGCGGCTTTTCTGAGTGGTGTCTCCGTCGAGGTGCCGCAGGGCGACGGGGTGCGGGTGTACCTGCCGTTGCTGGACGGCGGGGACGAGGTGGGAGTGCTGGCACTCACGCTGGACGACGTCGATGGCGACGACCGGCGGCTCCTGCGGCGCTTCGCCTCCCTGGTCGCGGATCTGCTGGTCACCAAGAGCGGCTACACCGACCGGATCTTCCAGGCCCGGCGCCTCCAGCCGATGAGCGTGGCCGCGGAGATCCAGTGGTCACTGCTGCCTCCGTTGGCGATGACCGCCCCGCGGGTCGCCGTGGCCGGCATCCTCGAACCCGCCTACCAGGTGGCCGGCGACAGCTTCGACTACGCGCTGAACGACGATCTTCTGCACGTGGCCACGATCGACGCCATGGGCCACGGGCTGGACGCCGCTGCCATGGCGACCGTGGCCATCGGCGCGTACCGGCACGCCCGGCGAGCCGACATCGGACTGGCCGAGATCTACGCGTTCATGGACCGGGCCATCGCGGAGCAGTTCGGGCCGGACCACTTCGTCACCGCGCAGATGATGCGCCTGAACACCGTCAGCGGCCACCTGCAGTGGGTCAACGCCGGCCATCCCCAGCCGCTGTTGATCCGCGACCACGTCGTCGTCGAGCGGCTGGAAAGCGAGACGACCTTGCCGGTCGGCTTCGGCGGCGAGGAGCCGGTGATCAGCGAGCGGGCACTGCGGCATGGCGACCGGGTCCTGTGCTTCACCGACGGCCTGGTCGAGGAGCGCGAGCCCGGCGGGGAACAGTTCGGGGAGGACCAGCTCATCGACTGGGTCAACCGCGTCGAGCGTTCGCAGAGCGGGGTGCGGGCCGTGGTGCGGGCGCTCTCCCACGTGCTGAAGGAGAAGCGGGGCGGGCACACGAGCGACGACGCCACCCTGTTCCTGATCGAGTGGCGCTGAGAGCGGCACGCCGCCCCTGCTCTCACGACCGACCGGGTTGGCCAGGTGCGGGCGGAGTACCGTGGGATATCGGAGCGGCCCGAGCTGTCGCTCCCCGCGCGGCCCGGCCCGCACCCGGTGTGCCAGGGCGCTCAGGGCGGACAGGTGGCGAGCTATGTCGGACGAAGCCAGCGACTCCCGCTACGGGTTTCTGCCGGAGCGGTTCCGGCAGGCCGCGAAGCCGGGGACGGTCGCGTTGCGCCTGGAGACCACCCGGTCACGCGAAGGCATGCTGGACGGTGCGTGGTGGCCGCGTTCACGGGACATCGGCGCCGAACTTCCCGGCCTGGTTCACGCGTTGACCGGGCATCTCGGCCCCATCGAGAGCGTCGGTCTGGACGCGGGCGCCTGGGACGACGTCCCGGCCAGTCTGATGGTCGACGGCCGGTCGGTGCACATCGACCGCTACCCGGTCGGCGACGACACCGTGATCGTCACACGGGGCGACCGTGACCACTTCAGCCTGCTCGTCGTCCCCCCTCACGCGAGCCAGGAGGCGGCCCTGGCCTCCATGGCACGCGCGGTCAGGGCCGGTGGCAGCGACTCGGCACGGCAGATCCTCATCGACACCGGCGTCAGCTCCGGCCCCCCGGCCGAAACGCCCTGAGGGGCAGACCCGTGAGCCGGTCACGCCGGGCAGGCAGGAAAGGCGGGACGTGAAGATGTCCGTCTACGTGAAACTCTCGGCCGATGCCCGGTCGCCGGCGGAGCCGTCGAAGGGGCCGCTGGACCTGCAGTACGAGGACGGTGCGGACGGCGTCACCTTCGAGTACGACCTGCACCCCAGCGGGGCGCTTCGTGTCCTGCGGGTCTTCGAGGACACCCCGCACCGGATCGAGGCGTGCTTCAGCTCCGGAGCGTGGCTCCAGGTCGCTGGCACCTACCTGCGAAGCGGCTCCGAGTACTGACGGCGATCCGCCGGGAGCGCAAGAACGAAGGATCGGGCGGCGTCACCGGTGGTCGGCGTCACCGGTGGTCGGTAGGGGGCCAGTGCCGGAGCGCCCGGGCGGGGACGACGACCCGCCCCATCGGGCGGAGCCCCAGGCCGAGACCAAGGGGTCGCGTACCGGCCAGACGATCCCCCGCCGGTCGGGCATCTTCGCGGACGGCTCGTCGGCGAGCAGTTCGCTCGCGGTCCTGGTGTTCGCGGGATCAGCGGCCTCGGCCATCAGCCAGGCTGCGGCGACGGCTCCCGTCTGCGGCGGGACGACCAGCAGGGTCAGCCGGCGGGCAAGGTGCGAGCGGACCGAGATCGTGTGCTGGTCCTGCACGGCGGTGAACCAGCTCGCGTGGACGGTGTGGCCCGCGTGGACGGTGTGGCCCGCGACCGGGATCCGTCGGGGGACGGTCAACCACTGGGCGGGGTTCACGGTGATTCCGGCGACCCGACCCCATCGCTCGTCCAGTTCGGCGGCCAGGGCAGGGAGTTCGAAAAGAAGGTCATGCGATCGGGGCCACCAGGCCCCGTCCAGCCGTCCGGCTCGCGGGCCGTCCGGTGCCAGGGAGAACCGCAGGGCGGGTTCGGGGGTGGCAAGCGTCGCGCCGTCGATCACAGTCATGATCAAGGACCCGTCTCCGAGCCTGGCCAGTGCCAAGTCCGGGATTGCCGTTCGCCGGAGACGACGCCAGTGTCCGGTGCCGGCATGCGGGGTGCCTTCGGTAATGTCCAGGCTACTCCCGGCCCGGCCCGGCCCGGACCCGGCACGGTACTCAGCGGTTCACGGACCGGCCCCCGCGCCGGAACCGGACGGCGGAGAGTATCAGCGCGACGATCAGCACGGCGATGCCGATGAACAGCAGGTACTTCAGGCCCTCGGCGACGACACCAACCAGTCCGAGCACGATCGCCACGATGACGAGGAACAGTACCAGGGCCATCGTCGGCCTCCTTCATGGTCCGGAGGGCTCCTAGCGGCGGGCCAGGCGGCGCTCCCCGCCCGTGCCCGGTGCGTAGTCCAGCCCGTAGTGGGCGAAGACGGCTGCCTCGTCCTCGGCGGGGAGTTCGCCGTCGGTGTCGATGGCCGGGGCGTGTTTCACCTGGCTCCTGGGCCGGGGGACCTTCAGGTAACCGGGACCTACCGTCGCGTCGGACAGTGGGACGAACACCAGGCGGCGGCGGGTGGGCAGGCCGACCATGACCGTCGCGAAGAACGGCTGATCGGTCACGGTGTCCACGTAGACGGACTCCAGCGTGCCGATCTTGTGTCCGTCGGCGTCGACCACGTCATGGCCGCGCCACTCCCGGATGTCGCCTGCCTCGAACATCGGCCATCTCCTCCGCTCCTGGTTCCATTGTGGTGCCGCGGCTGCCGGTCGACATCCCCGGTCGCCCTCCGCCCGCCCGCCTCGTACGGTCGTGTCAGGGCAGGAGGGTTGTCACAGGAGGGCACGATGCAGCGCTACCGGTGGATTCTGGAGACCCAGGACGACGACGGCCGCTGGTCCCGGCAGGACGACACGACGATGCCGAATCCGCTGGAGTACGACGGTCCGCCGCAGCGGGCGGCCAACCATCTCCGGGACGTGTTCGTTCGAACCCTCTCCCGACCCGCGCCGGGCCCTCGGGCAGTCAGGGTCCGGCTCTGGGAAGGGACCGGTGCCGACGGCGAACCCCAGGCCGAGACCGAGTGGTCACGCGAGTGAGACAGCCCTGCCCCGGCCCGGGCAGCTCCCGCCGGCCGCCTACGCGGATGCCGGCCAGGAGGCGGCCCGGCTCCGGGAGAGATCGGCTCGCCGGTCGGCCTCGCCAAGCCCGGTGGAGGGTGTGACGGCCGACGGCAGGAAATCGGAACCGACTTCCGGCCCGGTCGCACCGGTGCTCGGCTCGGCAGTGAGCAGTTCGCTCGCGGTCCTGGTGTTCGCGGGATCGGCGGCCTCGGCCATCAGCCGGGCGGCCTCGACGGCGTCCGTCTGGGGCGGCACGACCAGCAGGCTCAGCCGACGGGGGGCATAGGAACAGACCATGATCGTGTGCTGGTCCTGTTCGATGGTGAACCAGCCCGCGTGGACGGTGTGACCCGTGACCGGGATCCGCCGGGGGATGACAGGCCACCGCGCGGGGTTCACGGTGATCCGGGTGATCCGGCCCCACCGCTCGTCGATCTCGGCGGCCAGGGCGGGGAGTTCGAGAAGAAGATCGCGCGAGCGCGGCCACCAGGCTCCGTCCAGACGGCCGGGCCGCACGCCACTGGGCGTGAGGGAGAGCCGTGCCGTGGAATCCGTGGCGGCGGGCGTCGTCGCACGATCGAGGGTCGTGGTCATGATCAAGGACCTGTCCCCGGGCCCGGCCCACGAGGTCGGGTCCGGCATTGCCGTTCGCCGGAGACGACGCCAGTATCCGGTGCCGGCATGCGAAGTGCCTTCGGTGATGTCCAGGCTACTCCGCGTTCGGCCCGGACGCGGCGTCGTCGCGGTGGTCGGGTCCGATGCCCGGCACCTTCGGACGGACACCCCGCAACGGCGAGGTGTCCATCAGACGCGCCCGTAGCGGACCGCTTGGTCGGCGAACTCCCGGGCCATTTCGTCGGAAACGGTCGGACGGGTGCGGTGGATGGCGTCCAGGTAGTCCTGGGTACTGGGCTGGATCCGCTCCCCGGTGTCGAGCGTGCGCTCGAACGCGCTCTGGGCGACGGCCATGGCGACCTGCCTGATGTCGGCGGGAGTGAAGCCCTCGCTGGCCCCGGCGAGGACCGCGGTGTCGGCGGCGGTACCCGTTTTCGCCGTGTAGCCGGCCCACAGCACGTCGCGGGCCACGGAGTCGGGTGGCCCGACCGGCAGGACGTAGTCGAACCGGCCGTGCCGCAGGAACGCCGGGTCCAGGGCGGTCACCGAGTTGGTGGCGCAGACGAGCAGCCGGCCGTCGCGGTCGCGGAACCGCACGATCGACTTGAGGAGTTCGTTGACCACGCCGACCGACGCGGGGGCGGCGAGGCTGCGCGTACCGGCGACCTCCTCGACCTCGTCGATGAAGAGCAGCACGTGGTCGAGCTGCGCCACCTCCTCGAAGCGGCGGCCGAGACCGGTGGCCAACCCGTCCTCGGACGCGAGCCGGGAGGGGAAGAGCTCGACGAAAGGCCAGCCCAACCGGCCGGCCACGGCCTTGGCGAACGTGCTCTTGCCCGTGCCCGGCGGACCGAACAGCACCACCGCGCGGGGTGGTTCCACCCCGTGGGCGTCCGCCAGCTCGGGATTCGCCAGGGGCAGCACCAGGCGCCGTTCGATGAGCCGCTTCTCGTCGGCCATGCCCGTGAGCTGCTCCCAGAGGCTGGCTTCGGGCATGACCGCGCCGAGCACCGCCAGGACCGCCGCGCCCTGAGCACTCACGACCTCCGACTTCTCGAAGTACGTGAGCCCCCGGTGGGGGTGGAATCCGGAGTTGACCAGTGCGGTGGCTCCGGTCTCCTCGTCGGGCAGCAGCGCCGCGACGATCCTGGCACCGGCGTCCCGCAGACGGTGCTCCAATGCCGACAGCAAGGCGGAGCCGATGCCCAGGTTCCGCCAGGCGGGGTGCAGGGCGATACGCAGCACCCACGCCCGGTCGCCGTCCACCCGGCCCACCGCCGCGCCCACGAGATGCCCGTCGGCCACCACGACGACGCTCGGATTCCGTGCCTGCAGAGCGGCGACCACGTCGGAGAGCCGGAAGACGGCGGCCTGGCCCGTGGCGGTGCTCTCGGCGTCGATCCCGACCACCGCTTCGAGGTCGTCCGGCGTGAAGTCCCGGACATGCCACACGGCCATACGCCGCCTCGAACGTTGCGCGTCCCTTGGATCCATCATCGGCCGACCCCGGTGCGGCCGCCTGCCCGGACGAGGGGCGGCGGCCGCTCGATGCCGGAGACCCGGTACAGGCGACAGGTCCCCCTCCCCGCCGCGTCGACCCGGAGTGGTCCGGTGCGCGGCGGTGTCGGCGTGTGTCCGGGTTGCTCAGCCGAGCAGGAGTTCTGCCGCCGGGGTGTGGTTTCCGGTGGCCGAGGCGCCGGCCATCGCCGAGGCGGCCGTTGCCGACTTGGTGCCGGGCGGTACCACCAGCAGCAGGAAGTGATCCTGGAACCCCCGGGTGACGCTGATCGTCGCGTCGCTGCCGGTGAACCAGTTGATCCTGACCGTCAGGCCGTTAGCCGCGACGGCCAGAGGCACATCGTCCCAGGCAGCGGTGTCGAGACCGACCCGGACGATGCGCCCGAAGTGGGCACCGAGCGCGGTGATCAGGTCCGGCAGTTCGGCGAGGACGTGGTTCGAGCGGGGCCACCAGGCGCCGTCGAAAACCCCCTCCCGTGACATCGTCGGTTCCAGAACCAGGCGAGGCAACAGCGGGGCGCCGGGTGCCATCCACGGCCCAGGAGAGGCAGAGGTGGGGAAAGGAATCGGCATCATGCGAAGCCGCCCGTCCGGTCCGCGAGGGACCCGTCATGACCCAGGGCGACGTCGACGCTGATGCCGATGTGCGATATGTCCTCGGTTGTCTCCCAAGCTACTCCGCAGCGGGCTGCTCCGGTCCGCTCGCCACCGGAGTAGGGTCGTAGGCATCCAGGGCATCACGCATTCCGGTAACCGTTCCGGCCTCGTTCTGGGTGAGGAAAGCTCGGCAGCCCCCAGGGGGCGGCCGGAGACGGGAACGGTGAGCACCGTGACCATCCACTCCCCGCAGTCGATGCGGCCCGGCCACGGCCTCACGGTCGCCGACGCCATGGACCCCTGCGACTACCAGATAGCCGACGACAGCACCGTTGACCAGGCCGACGACGTCCTCCGCGGCGCCCACCTCGATTACCTGCTGGTCCGCGACCACGACGGCCGGTGCGAGGGGCTGGTCACCCGCACCGGACTCCATCCGTTCCTGAACCGCTCCTGGTACACCGGACGGACCGCGATCAGCGCCACCACCCACCAGCGCGGCCCGTTCGCCTGGCCGACCATGGGCCTGGCCCTGGCCGCGATCGCCATGCGGGTCAAGCGCCTGGCGGTCTGGCCCGTCGTCGACGAGGACGGCTACATCCTCGGCGTCCTCATGGCCGACCGTGTCACCAGCCTCCTCGCGGGCAAGGCTGCCTGAGGCTGAGTGCCCGCGTTCGAGAGTCCTGGGCTGTTTGCGCCGGTCAGGAATCGAGCACGGTGCCAGGTCGGGCCATGCCCGGAGCGAAGCCGCAGCGAGGTGAGGGCAGTGGGGTGGCGTGCATGCACGTGTGCCGTCCCTGACCGGTCGGCTCGGCGAGCGGTCGGGCCGTCTCCCCGATGATCCCTACGCGGAAGGTGCCGGCCTCGTCCGCGTAGACCGGGGCCCCGTCCGCGGTCACCTCGTCCGTGGCACGAACGACGACGACCTCGATCGGACCGTGCCTGCCGGGCACACCCGGAAGGGTCACCGCGTAGCGAGACGGAGTGTCCATCCGGAGCTCCTCACCCGATCTCCCTGGCACCTGCCAGGGCGGCGCGCACACTGCTCCGGACGGTGAAGAGCTCGTCGGTGCCGGTGATCTCCAGCAATCGCATGGTCTGGGCCGGCGGGGCGGCCAGCACCATCTCCACCCCTGCGGCCCTCGCGTCCATACGGGCGGCGAGCAGGGCGTTGAGGCACACGGAGTAGCAGAAGGTCTGGCCGGCCAGGTCGACGACCAGCCGGGGTGGGCGGTCCTGGAGAGCCCGGGAGAGGGCGTCGTCCAGCTTGCGGCGGTCTTCCTGGTCCGCTTCGCCGTCGAGGCGGACGATCACGGCCGTCCCGGGGAGCTTCGTGGTGGAGATCCGCAGGTGCGGGGTGGGAACGCGCGGGGGGTCGGGGCAGTCGTGCCGGGTGGATCCGCTGGGGTCGGGCACTGGACTCACCGCCTCAACGGGAGGGGTGGTGGCAGAGCGGCCGGGACGCGCACAAGGTGCGGCGGGGTACGGGGGACGGGTTGGCGCGGGGTCACGGATGCTCATCATGATGATCACCGGTGGTGGTCGCAGGCTGGTGGCCGGCGTCGGGGGCGGGATCGGCGAACAGGGCCAGCAGCCCGGCGATCTCGTGGTGGCCCTCGGCGGGATGACGGAAGTACGTGCCGCGGGCCACCTGGTAGCGGTTGCGGCGTCCGTGCCGGGAGTGGGTCAGGTAGCCGGCCTTCTCCAGGTCCGTGACGATCGCCCGCGCGGCCCGTTCGGTCATCCCGCACATCGCGGCCAGGTCCCGCAAGCGGACGTCCGCATCCCGCGAGATCATCAACAGCACTCGCGCGTGCTGCGTCAGGAACGTCCAGCTCGTTCGCGGCTCCCGCTCATCCGACATACCACAAGTATGAACCCGGATTCCGCTTTTGCCATGCCTGACTTGATGATCCGCTGATGGGCCACACCGTGGAACGCGGGGTCGAGTTTTCGCCCGCGGATCCGTGTCACGGCGCAGGGTTTCAAGGCGATGGCGGTGGTTGTTCGGAGGGGACGAGGAGTTCGGCCCATACGGCCTTGCCGCCGTCGTTCGGGAGGGCGCCCCAGCAGAGGGCGAGGCGGTCGACGATGAACAGGCCATGGCCGCCGACCCGGGACGGTTGGTGCGTGCCGGGGTCGGGCAGCGTAGTGCCGGATTGGGGGTCGGTCACGGTGATGCGCAGGCACGGGCCGTTCTGGTCCAGATCCAGTGCGAGAGGGCCCGCCGTGTACCTGGCGGCGTTGGTGAGCAGTTCCGAGACGATGAGCTGGACGTCGTCGCCGAGAACGGATGGGGCGAGATGCCAACCGGACAGGGTTTGACGGGTGAACGCCCGCCCTTCGCTGACGGGGGACGCTCCACTTCCGGCGGTGAAATCCAGATGGCAGTGGTGGTGGACTGCTGCTGGGGCGAGGTGGCTTTCCATGGCGGTTCGCCTGCTTCCCGTTGCAGCTCCTCGAACCATGCGGCTACCCGTTCAGGTGGGGATCATGTGCGTGGCAGTGGTCGGGTCTCCGGGGCTGCGGTGCCGCCGGGGCGGTCCGGGGCAGTTGCTCACCCGGTGCCGGCGAACTGAGACCAAAACTGAGACCACGACACGAAGAAGGCCCCGACCGGGTTCCGGGTCGGGGCCTTCAACTGCCTTGCCAGGCAGAGGCGGAGGATACGAGATTCGAACTCGTGAGGGTTTTATCCCAACACGCTTTCCAAGCGTGCGCCCTAGGCCTCTAGGCGAATCCTCCGTGGGAGAGCTTAGTACATGTCGAGGGGTGCTCGCGAACCGCTATCCCGCAGGTGCTGCCGGGTGGGTGCCTGCGGATCGGAGATCGGGGTGGGTGGAGTGGCGGGCGGCCCGGATCCGCTACTCTTGGGGCAGCCCCTCGTGTGGCGTCATCTCTCTGAACCCCCCCAGGGCCGGAAGGCAGCAAGGGTAGGAGGGCTCTGGCGGGTGCGCGAGGGGTCCTTGCGTTCCCGGGGTTTGCCGGTCGTGGCCGGTCCGTCCGGGCAGGGGCGCCGCGTTTGTCGGCCCGTCCCGATATCGTCGGTGGCGTGTCCCTAGCCCTGTACCGCCGCTACCGCCCCGAGACCTTCGCGGAGGTCATCGGGCAGGAGCACGTGACCGCCCCGCTCCAGCAGGCCCTGCGCAACAACCGGGTCAATCACGCGTACCTGTTCAGCGGCCCGCGCGGCTGCGGCAAGACGACCAGCGCCCGCATCCTGGCCCGCTGCCTGAACTGCGAGCAGGGCCCCACGCCGACCCCGTGCGGCGAGTGCCAGTCCTGCCGCGACCTGGCGACCGGCGGCCCCGGGTCGATCGACGTGATCGAGATCGACGCCGCCTCGCACGGCGGCGTCGACGACGCCCGCGAGCTGCGCGAGCGCGCGTTCTTCGCGCCCGTGCACAGCCGCTACAAGATCTTCATCCTGGACGAGGCCCACATGGTGACCTCGGCCGGCTTCAACGCCCTGCTCAAGGTCGTCGAGGAGCCGCCGGAGCACCTCAAGTTCATCTTCGCCACCACGGAGCCGGAGAAGGTGATCGGGACGATCCGGTCCCGCACCCACCACTACCCCTTCCGCCTCGTCCCGCCCGGCACGCTGCGCGACTACCTGACCGAGGTCTGCGGCCGCGAGGGCATCCAGGTCGAGGACTCGGTCTTCCCGCTGGTCGTCCGGGCCGGCGCCGGTTCCGTCCGCGACTCGATGTCGGTGATGGACCAGCTGCTCGCGGGCGCCGGCGAGGCCGGTGTGACGTACCAGATGGCCACCGCGCTGCTCGGGTACACGGACTCCGCGCTGCTCGACGAGGTCGTCGACGCCTTCGCGGCGCACGACGGCGCCACCGTCTTCCAGGTGGTCGACCGGGTGGTCGAGGGCGGCCACGACCCCCGCCGGTTCGTGACGGACCTGCTGGAGCGGCTGCGGGACCTGGTGATCCTCGCCACCGTCCCGGACGCAGGGGAGAAGGGCCTGATCGACGCCCCGGCCGACCGGGTCGCGATCATGCAGGCGCAGGCCGACCGGTTCGGCGCCGCCGAGCTCAGCCGTGCCGCCGACATCGTGAACACCGGCCTGACCGAGATGCGCGGCAACGCCGCACCCCGGCTCCAGCTGGAGCTGATCTGCGCCCGGGTGATGCTGCCCGGCGCCTACAGCGACGAACTCTCCCTGCAGGCCCGGCTGGACAAGCTGGAGCGCCGGGCCACGGTCGGCGGCTTCGCCGCGGGCCCGGTGCCGGGCGCGCTGCCCGGAGCGGCGGCGCCGGGCGTTCCGGTGTCCGCGGCCCCCGTCCCCGCCGTCGAGCCGGTCGCGCAGGCGCCTGCCGCACCGCCGGTCCAGGCCCAGCCGCAGACGGCGCCCGTTCAGCAGCCCGCTCCGGCCGCGGCGCCCGCCCAGCCCGCGGCGCCGGCCGGCCCGGCGCCCGGCGCCTGGCCGATCCCGCGGAGCTTCCCGGCGCCGGGCTCGGCGGCCGAGCCTTCCCCCGAGCCCGCGC
>NZ_JBHWBW010000059.1:24841-25895 GCF_042735675.1 Kitasatospora sp. NPDC059571 | reverse complement strand
TCACCCCGCCGCCGCGGACGGCGCCGGCGCCGCAGAGCAGCACCCGGGGGTGGCCGGTGGCCACGCCCCAGCGGCCCGCGGAGCCGTCCTCGTCCGCGTACGGGAACGCCAGGTCGCGGTGGAAGATGTTGCCGCCCGGCAGCCCGAGGTCCTGCTCCAGGTCGAGCGGGGTCTTCGCCTCGATGCAGGGCCGGCCCTCGGCGTCCACCTCCAGGCAGTCGGCGAGCGGCTCGGCCAGGCAGTCCTGCAGCGGCGCCAGGACGGCGGCCAGTGCCGCCGCGCGGTCGGCGCCGGCCTCGAACAGCCCGGCGGGCTGGTGCAGGCCGAACAGCGTCAGGGTGTGCGCCCCCCGACCGGCCGGCTCCGGCCCGAGGATCGACGGGTCGGCCAGCGAGTGGCAGTAGATCTCGGACGGCGCCGGGTCGGGCAGCAGCCCGTCGGCGGCCTGCCGGTACGCCGTCTCCAGCTCCCGGTACGACTCCGCCAGGTGCAGCGTCCCGGCGAACGCCTCCCGCGGGTCCACCGCGGTGTCCCGCAGCCGGGGCAGCCGGCGCAGCAGCATGTTCACCTTCAGCTGCGCGCCGACCGGTGCCGGCTCCCCGGCCGGGCGGCCGAGCAGCCGGTCCAGGGTGGCCGGGGCCGCGTTGCACAGCACGGTGCCGGCGCCGACCCGGTGCTCGGCGCCGTCGACGAGGTAGGCCACCTCGGCGGCCGGGCCGTCCGGGTCGATCGCGGTGACCTCGCAGCCGGTGCGCAGCTCGGCCCCGGCGGCCCGCGCGGCGTCGGCGAGTGCGTCGGTCAGCGCGCCCATGCCGCCCACCGGCACGTTCCAGTCGCCGGTGCCGCCGCCGATCACGTGGTAGAGGAAGCAGCGGTTCTGCCGCAGCGAGGGGTCGTGGGCGTGGCTGAAGGTGCCGATCAGCGCGTCGGTTAGGACCACGCCGCGCACCAGGTCGTGGGGGGGGGGGGGGGGCCCCGCCGCGCCCCAGCCGCCGGCGAAAAAAGGGAGCCCCGGGGGGCGGGGGGGAGGCCCCGCGCGCGCCGCGCGCCGCGG
>NZ_JBHWBW010000059.1:0-24831 GCF_042735675.1 Kitasatospora sp. NPDC059571 | reverse complement strand
GGGGTGTGGCCCGCCCCTCCCTCTCGGGTCGGGCGCTTGTGCGACCCCGTGGGGGCGTGGCTGTCCCCCCGGCGGCGCAGCTCCGCCCGGGTGGGCAGCGGCTCGGTGAGCGAGGGGAAGACCCGCTCCGCGACCCGCCCGGTCATGTCGTAGAACTCCTGCCAGGCGGTGTGCTCGCGGTCCGAGCCGGTCAGCTCGCGGAAGGACGCCGCCGTCCGCCCCGCGTCCTCCCGGTCCACCAGCAGGCCGGTCGGGCGCCCGCCGCGCACGGTCGGCGTGTACGAGGAGATCCGCCGGTGCCGCACCGCGAACCGCAGCCCGAGCTCGTCGACGATCTTCTGCGGCAGCAGGCTGACCAGGTACGAGTACCGGGACAGCCGGGCCCCGGTGCCCGGAAAGGCCTCCGCCGAGACGGCCGCGCCGCCGGTGCGGCCCAGCCGCTCCAGGACCAGCACGCTGCGCCCGGCCCGGGCCAGGTAGGCGGCCGCGACCAGGCCGTTGTGCCCGCCGCCGACCACGACCACGTCGTAGCGGGCGCGGGCGGGGGTGTCCTCGCGCTGCATGACGCAGTCCTATCAGAGGCGCTCCGGCCGGACCAGGGTGCGGACGGCTCAGCGTGCGGGCAGTTCGCTCGGCCCGACGTGGCCGTCCAGCCAGTCCTTGAGCGGCTGGGAGGCGCGCAGGAAGGCGGTGATCCGCCGGTACGCCTCCGGGGTGCCCAGCCAGGCGGCCGGGGGCCACTCCTGCCAGGCGACCAGGCCCTTGTTGCGGAGCAGGCCGATCCTGGGGTGGTCCTTGGTGTACCCGCGCGGCGCGGACTTCAGCGGGTCCCGGCCGACCACGGCGGGCCCGGCCTTCTCCACCGCGGCGATCACCCGCTCCAGCTCGGCGCCGGAGACGTCCTCGGCGACCGCCGCCCGGTAGCGGGCCAGCTGGTCGGGGGCGAGCTGGTACAGCCCGTTGCCGCAGGCCAGTCCGTCGGCGGAGAGCTGGATGTAGCCGCCGGCCTCCAGATAGGCGCCGATGTGCGTCTTGTACGGGGTCTTGTCGGCGCTGAAGCGGACGTCGCGGTACGGGCGGAAGATCTTGCCGGGCCCCCAGTCGTCCTCCAGGGCGTCGAGCAGGTCGGCCATCGGGCCGCGGACCACCTCCTCGTACCGCTCCTTGTGCGCCGTCCAGAACGTCTTGGAGTTGTCGGCCTCCAGCTGCTCGTAGAACTCGAGCGCCTCGGCGGGCCAGCCTTCGAAGGTCACGGCACCAGCGTATGTGGCCCGCCGCACACGGCGCTCCCGTCGCCACGGCGTGTACCGATCGGTAGCATGCGGTCATGACCAGCGCAGAGACCGCCGCCCCCGCCGCGCAGGACGCCCGTACCGAGCGCCGCGCCAAGCGCATCGCCAAGCACCTCACCGCCTTCGCGGCGCAGCACGGCGGCAGCGCCGACGGCGTCGTCGAGTACGTCGGCCGCACCGCCACCCGGATCGTGCTGGTCGGCGCGGACGGCGCGTGGGGCGACCAGGTCGCCCCGACCTACGCCGTCGGGCGGCGGGCCGCCGAGCTGGCCGGCCTGACCCTGCACGACTCGTTCGAGGGCGAGCTCGGCCTCAAGGTGCGCACCGGCGCCTACGAGTGGAAGCGGATGGCCGGCATCCAGATCTGACCGGGCACCGCCCGGGAGCGCGACGGCGCGCGGGGCCCCGGGGGGGGCCCCCCGCGCGCCCCCCCCCCCGGTCGCGGTGTGGGGGCGGCTCAGGCGCCGACCGGCACCGGGGCGGGTGCGGCCGCGGGCAGCGGGGCCCGGGTGCGCAGCGCCAGCGGCACCCGCAGCGCGGCGCCCCAGACCAGGGCGGCGCCCAGCATGTGCAGGCCGACCATGAGCTCGGGCGCGTCGGTGAAGTACTGGACGAAGCCGAGCACGCCCTGGAGCAGCAGCAGCGCCAGCAGGTCGCGGATCCGGGCCCGGGCGGCGGCCGGGGCGCCGACCGCGGCGAGCACGAAGACCGCCGCCACGACCAGGCCGACCGACAGGAAGGCCAGGTCGGCGTGGGCCTGGGCGAGGCGGTCGTAGTCGATCGGGATGCGCCACACCGGCTTGCCGTCCGCGCCGGGCGCGCCCGGGTGGTGGCCGGCGCCGGTCACCAGCGTGCCGACCGCGACCAGCAGGCCGACCACCGCCACCAGCAGGTAGGAGAGGCGGTGCAGCGGGCGGGCCACCAGCAGCTCGGGAGCCGCGTCGCCCTCCTTCGTCCGCTCCCACATCAGCACCGCGACCCAGACCAGGGCCATCGCGGCGATCATGTGCAGGGCCACCACGTACGGGTTGAGGCCGGTGAGCACGGTGATGCCGCCGAGCACGGCGTTGCTCATCACCAGCCAGAACTGCAGCCAGCCCAGCCGGGTCAGGCCGCGCCGCCAGGGCGCGGCGCAGCGGGCGGCCAGGATCGCCCAGCCGATCGCCGCGCAGAGCACGTAGGTGAGCATCCGGTTGGTGAACTCGATGACGCCGTGGACGCCCATCGCGGGCGTGGGCGTCAGGCTCTCGCCGGTGCAGCGCGGCCAGGTGGTGCAGCCGAGGCCGGAGGCGGTCAGCCGGACGGCGCCGCCGGTGACGACGATGACCACGCTCATCACGAGCGCGGCCAGCGCCGCCCGGCGGACCGTGGCGGCCGACGGGCGCCACCGGTCGGCGAGCAGGGCGAAGGGGGTAGACACCGCTTCATCCTAGGTCGCCCTTATCCGGATCTTTGCGGAGGGTCCGGACGGATCGGAGCGTCCTCAGGCCGCCCGGCGCCTGCCGCGCGCCCTGCGGGGGTACGGGAAGAGCCGCGGCGAGCGTTTCGCCGCGACGTCCTCCATCCATCCGAAGGTCAGCACCAGCAGGGCGATCAGCGGCAGCGCGACCATCAGCGGGAACCAGTGGCTGCGCAGCAGCCACTGCGCGTGCTCGAACAGGAAGTCCACGTTCCACAGCTGGTCGATGATCGGGATGGCCAGCACCAGTGCCGTGTTGTGCCAGAGGTAGACGCTGACCGCCCGCGCGTTGAGCAGGCTGATCACGCCGTTCCAGCGTTCCAGCGGTTTGGGCCAGGTCTCCCAGGACGGGCTGAGGTGGAGCAGCAGCAGGACGAAGCCGAACGACCAGACGGCGTTGGCGAACGGGATGCTCTCCAGGTCGGTCGCGACCGTCGGGTCGTCGATCGGCCGGCTCATCAGGTACCACAGGCCGCCGACCATGATCAGCGGGGCCAGCGACGGCGCCAGGTACTGCGGCAGCCGGCGCAGCACGCCCTCCTGGTGCGCCATGCCGAGGATCCAGCAGGAGCCGAAGGTCGTGAAGTCGGTCGCGGTCTCCCAGATCCGCCCCTCCTGGTCGAAGAGGCCGGAGTTGATCACGAACGAGATCACCAGCGGGGCGAAGAGCGTCACCCAGGGCAGCCGCCGCAGGCCCTTGAGGAGCAGCGGCGACAGCAGCACGTACCAGAGGTAGGCCCGCAGGTACCAGAGCGGGACGCCGAGCTGCTCCGCCCAGCTGCCCTCCAGGATCCCGTGGAAGCCGTGCAGGTTCGTGCCGAACGGCGGGGTGGAGAGCGGCAGGATCCAGAACGCCAGCTTGCCCCACCACCAGTTGGGGTGGCCGTCGGCGTTCGGGCCCCAGCCGTCCAGCAGCTCGAAGGTCATCAGGACCGCGCCGAACAGCCACATCGGCGGCAGCAGGCGGCGCAGGCGGCCGCGGATGACGCTGAGCGCCGGGCGGCTGAGCGAACGGACCATCAGCGAGCCGGCGAGCGCGAACATCACGCCCATCGACGGGAAGACCAGCGGCAGCCAGGTCCAGCCGAAGTTGTGGTAGACGACGACGCGGACGAGGGCCAGCGCGCGGAGCATGTCGAGGTAGCGGTCGCGGCCGCCCTTGCGGGCGGGCTTCGGCTGCTCGGCGGGCTCCTCGGCGGCCTCCTCGGGCCCGGCCTGCGGCGCGGGGGTGCCGGAGGCGTACTGGGTGTCGAAGGTGTGGGCCAGCTCGGCGAGGTCGGAGGGCACCCGGAGCTTGAGGGTCTCCTCGTGGCGCGGCACGGTGGGCCGCGTCCCGCTGCCGCGCTCCGCCGCCGGGCGGGGTGCGGCGGCCGGTGCGGGTGCCGGCGCCGGGGCGGGGGCGGGCGGGCCGGAAGCGTACTGGGCGTCGAAGGCCCGGGCCATCTCGGCGAGGTCCGCGGGCATCCGGAGCTTGAGGGTCTCCTCGTGGCGCGGCCCCCGGGCGCCGGGGACCGCGGACCGGGGGTTGCCCCGGTCGGCAGGAGCGGACACGTCAGGCCTCCACGATCGGGGCGGCGACCTCACCGGTCCGCCGGAGCTTCTGCCAGCGCAGCCGGCCGCCGGTCAGGGCGGTGATCGACGACTGGAGCAGGACGAGGTACATCAGCTGCCGGTACACGACCTGCTGGACGGGGAGCGTGACGAGGTGCCACGGCTTCTCCTTGTCGAGCCGGAACGCGAACCAGGCGAGGCCGCCCTGGACGACCAGCACGGTCGCCCAGGCGGCGAGCGTCTTCGGGGCGTCGACGAAGAGGATGCCGTACAGCAGGAACAGGTCGATCAGCGGGGCCAGCAGCGGGGCCACCACGCCGAACAGCACGACCAGGGGCAGGCCGACCCGGCCGAAGCGGCCCGCGGGGCCGCGGTCGATCAGCGCGCGGCGGTGCTTCCACATCGCCTGCATGGTGCCGTAGCTCCAGCGGTAGCGCTGCGACCAGAGCTGTTGCATGCTGGCCGGCGCCTCCGTCCAGGCGCGGGCCTTCTCCGCGTACACCACGCGCCAGCCCTTGCAGAGCATCGCCATGGTGATGTCGGTGTCCTCGGCGAGGGTGTCCTCGCTCATGCCGCCGACCTCCAGCAGCGCCTCGCGCCGGAAGGCGCCGATCGCGCCGGGGATGGTCGGCATGATGTTGAGCGTGTCGTACATCCGGCGGTCGAGGTTGAAGCCCATCACGTACTCGATGTGCTGCCAGGCCCCGATCAGGGTGTCCCGGTTGCCGACCTTGGCGTTGCCGGCGACCGCGCCGACGGCCGGGTCGGCGAACGGCTGGACGAGCTCGCGGACGGTGGACGGCTCGAAGACCGTGTCGCCGTCCATCATCACCACGATGTCGTGCGAGGCGTTGCGGATGCCGTTGTTCAGCGCCGACGGCTTGCCGCCGTTGGGCTGCCGGATCAGCCGGACGAACGGCAGGTCCATCTCCTCGACGATCTTCGAGGTGTCGTCGCTGGAGCCGTCGTCGATGACGATGACCTCGATCGGGTGCTCGCTGGCGGCCAGCGAGTTCAGGGTGTTGGCGATGCACTCCTGCTCGTTGTACGCGGGCACCAGCACGGTGACCGGGCGGGTGACCTCGGGTCCCCAGGTGAAGTCCGGGCGCCGGGCCCGCCAGGCGTGCCGGGAGGCCAGCACCAGCATCAGCGCGAACCGGGCGAACACCAGCACGCCGACGAAGGCCAGCAGGTCGACCAGCCACGGCAGCAGGTTGACCGCGATCTGGGTGCCGAGGATGAAGGCCTTGCCGGCCCACAGTTGGTAGCCGTGCACCGGGGTCATCGCGTTGCTCGCGCCCAGTGCCTCGGAGATGCTGGTGAAGCGGTAGTTCTGCGCCTGCAGCTCGTCGATGATCTTCCCGAGCGCCGCCACGGTCTGCGAGCGGTCGCCGCCGGCGTCGTGCAGCAGCACCAGCTCGCCCTTGCCGGGCACCTTGGGCATCGCCGTCTTGACGATCTCCTCGACACCCGGCCGCTTCCAGTCGTCGGTGTCGGAGTCGATGAACGCGGTCAGGTAGCCGAGCTTGCCGATCTGCTTGGTGACCGGCCAGTTCCAGTCGTCCAGCGCGTCGGCGGTGGAGGAGTACGGCGGCCGGAACAGCGAGCTGTGCACGCCCGCGACGCCGGCCAGCGCGAGCTGGGTCTGGCCCAGCTCCCAGGCGAGCCGGGTCTTGGTCTGCAGCGCGAGGTCGGGGTGGGTGAAGGTGTGCAGGCCGATCTCGTGGCCGTCCGCGACGATCCGCCGGATCAGGTCGGGGTTGCGGGCCGCCATCGACCCGGTGATGAAGAAGCTGGCGTGGATGTGGCGGGCCTTCAGCAGGTCCAGGATCTGCGGGGTCCACTTCGGGTCCGGGCCGTCGTCGAAGCTCAGCACCACCGTGTGGTCGGGCACCGAGTAGCTGACCGGGTGGTCGTTCTTCGCCCCGCGGGCGTCGATGATCGGTCCGCCGGTGAGCAGGTTCGGCGGGACCGTCCCCTTGTCGACGGAGACGGCCGTGCGCTCGTCGTGGAACACCTCGTTGGTGGCCATCCCGCGCAGCACCATCAGCGCGAGCAGACAGACCAGCAGGGTCACCGGCAGGAAGAAGCGCAGCGGCGGTGCGGCGAGTCGGCGGGAGCGGCGGATCGACTCTCGGGGGCGCTGGTGGCGGGACATGGGCTGTTCCTGGGGTGCCTGGCGGGTGGGCGCGGGGGTGGAGCGGTGCCGGGGTGCACGGGGTCGCGGGAGTGCCGTGCGGCGGCGGGGCGGCGGGTCAGCCGGCCGGGGCGGCTCGCCCGGAGTCCTCGTCCCGGTCGTCGCCGGAGCCCCCCGGTCGGTCGAGGCCGGCCTGGGCGGCCCGGGTGGAGGTGGTGGTCGCGCCGGTCCTGACCGCGGTGGTACCGGGCTTGTGGGTCGCCGTACCGGTGCTGCGGGTGACCGGGCTGTGGCTGGCGCCGGGCTTGGCGGAGCCGGAGGCGCGGGCGGAGCCGCTGGGGTGGGCGGAGCCGGACGGCCTGGCGGTGCCACTGGCGGAGGCGCCGGGGGAGGCGCCCGGGGAGGGCGAGGCGTCGGCGGACGGTGCGGGCGAGCCGCTCGGGTGGGCGGAGGGCACCGGGATGGTGGAACTCGGCTGCGGGGGCACCCGGATCGCGGGGGCGTGCGACTGCAGGCCGACCAGGCTGCCGGTCATGGCCGCGGCGAGCATGGTGGAGGCGAGGCCGATCAGCCAGCCCAGGCCGCGCAGGCGCCGGCCGCGGGTACCCGACTGGTCGACGAAGACCGGGGCGGCCTCGGCGTGGACGACCGGCGGGGCCTCGTCGGTCAGGGGCGGCACGGATGCCGGTATCGCTGGGCCCACCGCACGCGCCTTTCCCCGAGGTGAACCGCACCCGCGCGGGGTGCGATACACGGACGCTAGTTCACTCCGGGTGCCTGATTCTGCGTCAATGTTCGTTTTGGGTAGTTATGCGGCGCCCTTGTGACCGTATCGAGATTCCCTGCCCACGATCCATGCCTGGCGGACGGTCTCCGTTCACCACATAGGATGCCCGCATCCCTCAGGCCCGTCGGCTGCGAGACTCCCAGGAACGGCACCACCGTGATCAGACGAACCTTCGCCCGGCCTGCCGCGCGCCGGCTGGCGGCACTGGCCCTGGCCGCTCCGCTGCTCGCGACCGCCTGCTCGACCGTCGAGCCGGGCGACGCGGGCGGCGACGGTTCCCCCGCGGACCCGGCGGCCTCCTCCTCGGCGCCGGCACTGCCGCCGTACGACGCCTCGGCGCTGCGCAAGCCGTCCGGGCGGATGCTCGGCGTGGCCTCCGAGGGCGGCCCGGCCGACCTCGCGCCGGTGAACTCCTTCGCCGCCAAGTCCGGGCACCACCCCGACGTGCGCGAGTACTACCAGGAGTGGGGCGAGGACTTCGACACGGCCGGCAACACCGCGCTGTGGAAGGCCGGCGTCCTGCCGCTGCTGTCGCTGGTGCCCGACCAGACGCCGCTGGCCCGGATCGCCTCCGGCGCCGAGGACGCCTATCTGACCCGGTTCGCCCAGCAGGTGCGCGGCTTCCAGGGCCCGGTGGTGATCGCCTTCGCGCCCGAGATGAACGGCGCCTGGACGCCCTGGGGCCCGGGCAAGGCCACCGCGGACGACTACGTGAAGGCCTGGCGGCACATCCACGACGCCTTCCGCGACCAGCAGGCCACCAACGTGCTCTGGATGTGGACCCCGCACGTGGCGGACAGCGGCACCGGCGCGCCGCTCAAGCCGTACTACCCCGGCGACGACTACGTGGACTGGCTCGGCCTGATCGGCTACTACGGGCCGCAGGACGGCACCGCCTACAAGAGCCTCTTCACGCCCACGCTGAAGACCGTGCGCGGCTTCAGCGGCAAGCCCGTGCTGATCGCCGAGACCGGGGTCGCCGAGGGCCCGCAGAAGGTCGCCCAGATCAACGACCTGTTCTCCGGCGCGGCCGGCACCGACGGCCTGATCGGCCTGGTCTGGTACGACCTGCGCAAGAAGTGGCCCGGAGCCACCCAGCTGACGGACTGGCGGGTCGACAGCTCGGCCGCCGCCGCGGCCGCGGTGGTGAAGGCGGTCGGCGCCAAGGGCTTCGGCCACCCCGTCACCCCGGCGGGCTGACCCCGCACCGCACGTGCCGCAGGGGCGCCCCCGCCGGGGGCGCCCCTGCTCCGTCGTGCGGGCCGGTCACTCCCAGCGGAAGAACCGCGCCGCCGCGGCCAGGCCGAGCACCGCCCAGGCCGCGAGCACCCCGAGGTCCGACCAGGGCACCCCGGCCCCGAGCTGGAGCACCGAGCGCAGCCCGTCGGAGAGCGCGCTGATCGGCAGCAGCTCCAGCACCGGGCGGACGGCCGCCGGGAACTTCGACAGCGGCACGACCACCCCGCCGGCCAGCAGCAGCAGGATGAACACCAGGTTGGCGCCGGCCAGGGTGGCCTCCGCCCTCAGCGTGCCCGCCATCAGCAGGCCGAGCCCGGAGAAGGCGGCGGTGCCCAGCACCAGCAGGCCGGCGACGGCGGCCGGGTTGCCCTGCGGCGACCAGCCGAGCGCCAGCGCGATCCCCGACAGCAGGGCCACCTGGAGCGCCTCGGTGACCAGCACGCAGCCGGTCTTGGCGGTCAGCAGCGCCCAGCGCGGCAGCGGGGTGGCGCCCAGGCGCTTCAGCACGCCGTAGCGCCGCTCGAAGCCGGTCGCGATGGCCTGGCCGGTGAACGCGGTGGACATCACCGCCAGCGCCAGCAGGCCCGGGGCGAGGAAGTCCACCCGCTTGCCCGGCCCGTCGGCCGCGACGATGTCGACGGAGCTGAAGAGCACCAGCAGCACGGTGGGGATGATCACGGTCAGCAGCAGCTGTTCGCCGTTGCGCAGCAGCATCCGGGTCTCCAGCGCGGTCTGCGCCAGCAGCATCCGGCCGACCGGGGCGGCGCCCGGCCGCGGCGTGTAGTCGGTCGCGTCGGTCACGAGCGCAGCTCCCGTCCGGTGAGTTCCAGGAAGACGTCCTCCAGGCTGCGGCGCTGCACGCCGAGCCGCTCGGGCAGGACGCCGGCGTCGGCGCACCAGGCGGTCACCGAGGCGACCAGCCGGGGGTCGACCTCGGCCTCCACCCGGTACGCGCCGGGCGTCGGCTCGGCCACCACCGCGCCGGCCGGCAGCACGGCGCGCAGGGCGGCGAGGTCGAGCCCGGCCGGCCCCTCGAAGTGCAGGCTGCCGTCGGCCCGGCAGAGCTCGGCCGGGGCACCGGTGGTGACGACCCGTCCGCGGTCCACGATGGCGACCTCGTCGGCGAGCTGCTCGGCCTCGTCCATGTGGTGGGTGGTGACGACCACGGTGACGCCGTCCCGCTTCAGCTCCCGGACCAGCTGCCAGGTGGCGCGGCGGGCCTGCGGGTCGAGGCCGGCGGTGGGCTCGTCGAGGAAGACCACCTCGGGCCGGCCGACCACCGCCATGGCGAGGGCGAGCCGCTGCTGCTGGCCGCCGGAGAGCCGGCGGTACGGGGTCCGGCCGCAGGAGTCCAGGCCGAGCCGCTCCACCAGGGCGGGCACGTCCAGCGGGTCCGCGTGCAGCCGGGCGGTGTGGGAGAGCATCTCGACCGCCCGGGCACCGGGGTAGACGCCGCCGTTCTGGAGCATCACCCCGATCCGGGGGCGCAGCCGGGCCGCGTCGGCGACCGGGTCGAGGCCGAGCACCCGGACGGTGCCCGCGTCGGGGCGGCGGTAGCCCTCGCAGGTCTCGACGGTGGTGGTCTTCCCGGCGCCGTTCGGACCGAGGACGGCGGTGATCGAACCGCGGGCGATGGCCAGGTCGAGCCCGTCCACGGCCGTCTTGGCGCCGTACCGCTTGACCAGTCCGGTCACCTCGACGGCGGGTGGAGTCTGCATACCGGCGAGTGTAAGAGGACGCCCCCCGGTGCCCCCGCACCGGCTCCGGCGCCGGGTTTGCGCAGGCCAGGTAAGGCTTGCCTGCGTGATCGAGGTCATCGGTGCGACCTGGGTCACGGCTTGTTCCGACGGAAGGAATTACGCAACAATGGCGTTGTGAAAAACATGCGCGAGCACTCCGCACAGGACAGGGTGGCCGAGCCGGCCCCCGGTTGTGCCGTGCCCGCGACGGCGGCCGAGGTCCTGCTGGAGGGCCACCGGGCGACCCGGGACCGGGTCGCCCGCTCGATCCTGGACCACGGCCCGTCCTCCGCCGCCGACCTGTCCGGCCGCCTCGGCCTGACCGCCGCCGCCGTCCGCCGCCACCTCGACTCGCTGGCCGCCGCAGGCCTGGTCGAGTCCCGGGAGCAGCGGGTCTACGGCAGCCGCGGCCGCGGCCGCCCGGCCAAGGTCTTCGCCCTCACCGAGTCCGGCCGGGACGCCTTCTACCAGGCGTACGACCAGCTCGCGGCCGATGCGCTGCGCTGGATCTCGGAGGCGGTGGGCGGCGGCGCCGCGGGCGAGGAGGCGGTCGCCGCCTTCGCCCGGGCCCGCTTCGCCAAGCAGGGCCAGAAGTACCTGGACTCCCTGGAGCAGGCCGGCGCCGACGGCCGCACCGAGGCGCTCGCGGAGGCGCTGAGCGCCGACGGGTACGCTGCCACGGTGCGGCGAGTGCCGTCGGCCAACGCGGCGAAGGCCCCGGCCGGCGCCCAGCTCTGCCAGCACCACTGCCCGGTCGCGCACATCGCCGAGCAGTTCCCGCAGCTCTGCGAGGCGGAGACCGAGGTCTTCTCGCAGCTTCTCGGCACCCATGTGCAACGGCTGGCCACCATCGCCCACGGCGACGGGGTCTGCACCACGTATGTGCCGGCATCCGGTGCCGCACCGTCGTCCGCCGACCGGCGGACGCCCGGTGCCGTGCCGACTGCCGGTACGTCCCCAACCGAAACGGCTCGTCCGCGCGGAGGAATTTCGCATGACTGACATCGCACACCCGGAGCTCGAGGGCCTGGGCACCTACGAGTACGGCTGGGCCGACTCCGACGAGGCCGGCAGCGCTGCCAAGCGCGGTCTCAGCGAGGAGGTCGTGCGCGACATCTCGGCGAAGAAGAACGAGTCCGAGTGGATGCTCAACCTGCGTCTCAAGGGCCTGAAGCTCTTCGGCAAGAAGCCCATGCCGACCTGGGGCTCCGACCTGTCGGGCATCGACTTCGACAACATCAAGTACTTCGTGCGCTCGACCGAGAAGCAGGCCGAGTCCTGGGAGGACCTGCCCGCCGACATCAAGGCGACGTACGACAAGCTGGGCATCCCGGAGGCGGAGAAGCAGCGCCTGGTCGCCGGTGTCGCGGCGCAGTACGAGTCCGAGGTCGTGTACCACCAGATCCGCGAGGACCTGGAGCAGCAGGGCGTCATCTTCCTGGACACCGACACCGCGCTGAGGGAGCACCCGGAGCTCTTCAAGGAGTACTTCGGCACCGTCATCCCGGTGGGTGACAACAAGTTCGCCTCGCTGAACACGGCGGTGTGGTCCGGCGGCTCGTTCATCTACGTGCCGAAGGGCGTGCACGTCGACATCCCGCTGCAGGCCTACTTCCGGATCAACACCGAGAACATGGGCCAGTTCGAGCGGACGCTGATCATCGTCGACGAGGACGCCTACGTCCACTACGTCGAGGGCTGCACCGCGCCGATCTACTCCTCCGACTCGCTGCACTCCGCGGTCGTGGAGATCATCGTCAAGAAGGGCGGCCGCTGCCGCTACACGACCATCCAGAACTGGTCGAACAACGTCTACAACCTGGTCACCAAGCGCGCCGTGGCGTACGAGGGCGCGACCATGGAGTGGGTCGACGGCAACATCGGCTCCAAGGTCACCATGAAGTACCCGGCCGTGTACCTGATGGGCGAGCACGCCAAGGGCGAGACCCTGTCGATCGCCTTCGCCGGCGAGGGCCAGCACCAGGACGCCGGCGCCAAGATGGTCCACATGGCGCCGAACACCTCCTCGTCCATCGTCTCCAAGTCGGTGGCGCGCGGCGGCGGCCGCACCTCGTACCGCGGCCTCATCGAGATCGGCGAGGGCTCGCACGGCGCCAAGTCCAACGTGCTCTGCGACGCGCTGCTGGTCGACACCATCTCCCGCTCCGACACGTACCCGTACGTCGACGTCCGCGAGGACGACGTCTCCATGGGCCACGAGGCGACCGTCTCCAAGGTCAGCGAGGACCAGCTCTTCTACCTGATGAGCCGCGGCATGACCGAGCAGGAGGCCATGGCGATGATCGTCCGCGGCTTCGTCGAGCCGATCGCGCGCGAGCTGCCGATGGAGTACGCGCTGGAGCTCAACCGGCTGATCGAGCTGCAGATGGAGGGCGCGGTCGGCTGACCCCGGCCCCCGCACCCGCCCGTCCGACTTTCAGGAAGAGAGCACTACGACAGCCATGGCTGACGCCACCAACACCGCAGGATCCACCACCGCCGGTTCGATCGAGGTCGGCACCGCCGGCGCCGGCGCGCAGCTGGCCGGCCCCGGTACCGGCCGCACCGCCGTGCAGCAGCCGATCGACGCCCGCGTCGCGGTCAAGCCGTCCTACGACGTGAACGACTTCCCCGTGCCGACCGGCCGCGAGGAGGACTGGCGGTTCACGCCGATGCACCGCCTGAACGGCCTGCACGACGGCACCGCCGCCGAGGGCGCCACCGGCCAGGACAAGCTGGAGCTGGCCCTGCCGGACGGCGTCACCGCCGAGACCGTCGGCCGCGACGACGCCCGCCTCGGCAAGGCCGGCAAGCCGGTCGACCGGGTCGCCGCCCAGGCGTTCAGCTCCTTCGAGCAGGCCCTGGTGGTGACCGTCCCCAAGGAGCAGGTGCTCACCGAGCCGGTCCGGATCGACGTGCACGGCGAGGGCGGTGTCCGCTTCGCCCACGTGGTGGTGGACGTCAAGCCGTTCGCCGAGGCCGTCGTGGTGATCAACCACACCGGCACCGGCACCCGCGCCGCCAACGTCGAGCTGTTGGTCGGCGACGGCGCGAAGCTGACCTTCGTCTCCGTCCAGGACTGGGAGCGCGACGCGGTGCACGCCGCCCAGCACACCGCCCTGGTCGGCCGGGACGCCTCGTTCAAGTCGGTCGCGGTCACCTTCGGCGGCGACGTGGTGCGCCTGCACCCGCGCGTGGTCTACGGCGCCCCCGGCGGCGAGGCCGAGCTCTTCGGCCTGTACTTCGCCGACGCCGGCCAGCACCTGGAGCACCGCCTGGTGATCGACCACGACACCCCGCACTGCCGCTCCAACGTGGTCTACAAGGGCGCCCTCCAGGGCCAGGACGCGCACGCGGTCTGGGTCGGCGACGTGCTGATCCGCGCCGCCGCCGTCGGCACCGACACCTACGAGCACAACCGCAACCTGGTGCTCACCGACGGCGCCCGGGTCGACTCGATCCCGAACCTGGAGATCGAGACCGGCGAGATCGTCGGCGCCGGCCACGCCTCGGCGACCGGCCGCTTCGACGACGAGCAGCTGTTCTACCTGCAGGCCCGCGGCATCCCGGCAGAGGAGGCCCGCCGCCTGGTGGTCCGCGGCTTCTTCGCCGAGCTGGTCCAGCAGATCGGCGTCGCCGAGATCCAGGACCACCTGATGGAGAAGATCGAGGCCGAGCTGGAAGCGACGGTCGCATGAGCTACCTGCGCGCCTGCGCGCTGAGCGACCTGTCGGAGGACGTGCCGCGGCGCGTCGAACTCAACGGCGTACCGGTCTCCGTGGTCCGCACCGACGAGGGGGTGTTCGCGATCAACGACATCTGCTCGCACGCGAACGTCTCGCTCTCCGAGGGCGAGGTCGAGGACTGCATGATCGAGTGCTGGCTGCACGGCAGCAGCTTCGACCTGCGCACCGGCAAGCCGTCCGGGCTGCCCGCCACCAAGCCGGTCGCCGTCTATCCCGTGAAGATCGAAGGGGACGATGTGCTCGTCTCCGTCAACCAGGAGTCCTGAGTCCATATGGCTACCCTTGAAATCCGCGACCTGCACGTCTCCGTCGAGGCCGAGAACGGCCCCCGCGAGATCCTCCGCGGTGTCGACCTCACCGTGAAGCAGGGCGAGACGCACGCCATCATGGGCCCCAACGGCTCCGGCAAGTCCACCCTCGCCTACTCCCTGGCCGGCCACCCGAAGTACACCGTCACCGGCGGCGAGGTGCTGCTGGACGGCGAGGACGTGCTGGCGATGTCCGTCGACGAGCGGGCCCGCGCGGGTGTCTTCCTCGCCATGCAGTACCCGGTCGAGGTCCCCGGCGTCTCGGTCTCCAACTTCCTGCGCACCGCCGCCACCGCCGTGCGCGGCGAGGCCCCCAAGCTGCGCCTGTGGGTCAAGGAGGTCAAGGAGGCCATGGCCGCGCTCCAGATGGACCCGGCCTTCGCCGAGCGCAACGTCAACGAGGGCTTCTCCGGCGGTGAGAAGAAGCGCCACGAGATCCTGCAGCTGGAGCTCCTCAAGCCGAAGATCGCGATCCTCGACGAGACCGACTCCGGCCTGGACGTCGACGCGCTGCGCATCGTCTCCGAGGGCATCAACCGGGTCCGCTCGACCGGCGAGGTCGGCACCCTGCTGGTCACCCACTACACCCGCATCCTGCGGTACATCAAGCCCGATTACGTCCACGTCTTCGCGGCCGGCCGCATCGTCGAGTCCGGCGGCGCCGAGCTCGCGGACAAGCTGGAGAACGAGGGCTACGAGAGCTACGTGAAGGGCGGCGCTTCCGAGTGACGAACCTGCCAGGCCTGCTCGACACGGACGCGATCCGCAAGGACTTCCCCGTCCTCCAGCGGCTGCTGCACGACGACAAGCCGCTGGTCTACCTGGACAACGCGGCGACCTCGCAGAAGCCGCGCCAGGTGCTGGAGGCGCTCACCGCGTACTACGAGCGGCACAACGCCAACGTGCACCGCGGCGTGCACGTCCTCGCCGAGGAGGCCACGGCGCTGTACGAGGGCGCCCGCGACAAGGTCGCGGCCTTCGTCAACGCGCCGAGCCGGGACGAGGTGATCTTCACCAAGAACGCCTCGGAGTCGCTCAACCTGGTCGCCAACATGCTCGGCTGGGCCGACGAGCCCTACCGCGTCGACGCGGACGCCGAGATCGTGATCACCGAGATGGAGCACCACTCCAACATCGTCCCGTGGCAGCTGCTCTCGCAGCGCACCGGCGCGAAGCTGAAGTGGTTCGGGCTGACCGACGAGGGCCGGCTCGACCTGTCGAACATCGACGAGCTGATCACCGAGAAGACCAAGGTGGTCTCCTTCACCCTGGTCTCCAACCTGCTGGGCACGGTCAACCCGGTCGAGACGATCGTCCGCAAGGCCCAGTCGGTCGGCGCGCTGGTCGTCATCGACGCCTCGCAGGCCGCCCCGCACATGGTGCTCGACGTGCAGGCGCTGGAGGCCGACTTCGTCGCCTTCACCGGCCACAAGATGCTGGCCCCGACCGGCATCGGCGTGCTCTGGGGCCGCCAGGAGCTGCTGGAGGACCTCCCGCCGTTCCTGGGCGGCGGCGAGATGATCGAGACCGTCACCATGGGCTCGTCCACCTACGCCCCGGCGCCGCACAAGTTCGAGGCCGGCACGCCGCCGATCGCCCAGGCCGTCGGCCTCGGTGCGGCGGTGGACTACCTCACCGGGATCGGCATGGAGAACATCGCCGCCCACGAGCACGCCATCACCGCGTACGCGGTGGAGCGCCTGCTGGAGGTGCCGGACCTGCGCATCATCGGCCCGCGCACCGCCGTGGACCGGGCCGCCGCGATCTCCTTCACGCTCGGCGACATCCACCCGCACGACGTGGGCCAGGTCCTCGACGAGCAGGGCATCGCCGTCCGGGTCGGCCACCACTGCGCGCGGCCGGTCTGCCTGCGGTACGGAATTCCGGCGACCACGCGGGCGTCGTTCTATCTGTACTCGACGCCGGCCGAGGTCGATGCCCTGATCGACGGCCTGCACCACGTGCGCAACTTCTTCGGCTGAGGTGACGTCCGCATGAAGCTCGACTCGATGTACCAGGAGATCATCCTGGACCACTACCGCAACCCCCACGGCAAGGGGCTGCGGGCCGGTGACGCCGAGGTGCACCATGTGAACCCCACCTGCGGCGACGAGATCACCCTGCGGGTGCGCCTCGACGGCTCCACCGTCGCGGACGTCTCCTACGAGTCGCAGGGCTGCTCGATCAGCCAGGCCAGCGCCTCGGTGCTGAACGACCTGGTGGTCGGCAAGAGCGTCGGCGAGGCCCAGGCCGTCCAGGAGGCGTTCCTGGAGCTGATGCAGAGCAAGGGCCAGGGTGAGGGCGACGAGGAGGTGCTGGAGGACGCGGTCGCGTTCGCCGGCGTCTCCAAGTACCCGGCCCGGGTGAAGTGTGCGCTGCTCAGCTGGATGGCCTGGAAGGACGCCACGGCCAAGGCACTGGGCGGCCAGCCCGCCATCAACGACTGAAACGGACGGATCTCTTATGAGTGACCGCGAGACCCCGGCCGCCGAGGCCGCCGAGGCCCCTGCCGAGGCGCCCGCCGTGACCGGCCAGGTCGCCTTCACCAGCGCCGGCACGGTGTCGGTCGAGGACCTGCACGAGGCCCTGATGGACGTCGTCGACCCCGAGCTGGGCATCGACGTGGTCAACCTCGGCCTGATCTACGGCATCCACATCGACGAGGGCGACGTCGCCACGGTCGACATGACGCTCACCTCGGCGGCCTGCCCGCTGACCGACGTCATCGAGGACCAGGCGCGGACCGCCACCGACGGCCTGGTCAAGGACCTGCGGATCAACTGGGTCTGGATGCCGCCGTGGGGCCCCGACAAGATCACCGACGAGGGCCGCGACCAGCTCCGCGCGCTCGGCTTCAACGTCTGACGCGCACCCTCGCCGACCGCCCCCCGCCCGTACCCGGGCCGGGGGCGGTCGTGCGTGCGGGCCCGGCCGGCTGTCGGCCGTCCGGGTCGGGCCAGGTGTCGCACCCGTGCGCGGCCGGGAATGTCATTCCGTCGTCCGCACCGGTCGACGAGCCAGGGAGCACAGCGTGGCGACGGGCACATGGCAGACACCACCCGCGTACCCCGGGCCGGCGGAGGTCCTGCCGGAGCTGGACGTCCCCGCACCCGACCGGCAGCGCCGGCTCACCGTGCTGCTGCGCTGGCTGCTGCTGATCCCGCAGTTCGTGGTGGTGTGGGCGCTGTCGCTGCTGGCCTTCGCGGCCGTGGTGGTCGGCTGGTTCGGCGCCCTGGCGCTCGGCCGGCTGCCCGAGCCGATCGAGCGCTACCTGGCCGGCTTCGTGCGGTACGACACCCGGGTGCGCGCCTCGGCGATGCTGCTGGTCGACCGGTACCCGCCGTTCGCCTGGAGCCCCGAGGACTACCCCGTCCGGGTGGAGCTGAAGCCCGGGCCGCTGAACCGGCTCGCGGTCCTCTTCCGCCTGATCCTGATGATCCCGGCCGCGATCGTGGAGAGCCTGCTGACCGGCGGCTGGTACGTCGCGGCCTTCGTGATCTGGATCATCGTGCTGGTGCTCGGGCGGATGCCGGAGCCGCTGTTCGGGTCCAGCGCGGCCGTCCTGCGCTTCACCACGAGGTTCAGCGCCTACGTGCTGATGCTCACCGCCGCCTACCCGAAGCGGGTGTTCGGGGACGACGGCGTGCCGCCGGTGGGGCCGGCCGTCTCCGCGACCCGGCCGCTGCTGCTGACGGCCGGGGCGAAGGCGCTGGTCGTGGTCTTCCTGGTGCTCGGCCTGGGCAGCAGCATGGCCGGCTCGTTCAGCAGCTCGGACCACGACAACGGCTACAGCGCGCGGCTCCGCGGCCGGGCGGTCACCGCCACCGCCAGGGCGACGCAGGCCAGCGCCGCCACCGAGGCGAACCCGCTGACCGCGGGCAGCAGGCCGTAGCGCTGGGTCAGTGCGCCGACCACGACGATCGGCAGCGAGCTGCCCAGGTAGACGATCACCCACAGGGCGGACAGCTCGCTGCCGCGCCGCTCCGGGTCCATCGCGCCCACCGCGCCGGTGAACAGCGAGCGGAACGCCACCCCCTGGCAGCACCCGCCCAGCACGCTGCCGATGAACAGCAGGGCCGGCGTGCCGGAGTACCCGGCCGCCACCACCAGGGCGAGCCCGCCCGCCAGGCCGGCCATCCCGAGCGCGATCACCAGCCGGTCGGCCGTCGGCGGCACGACCAGCTGCGCGGCCGCCGAGGAGCCGAGCAGCAGGGCCGCCACCACCGCGCCGGTCAGGTGCGAGTCCGAGTGCAGCAGTCGCGCCGCGAAGGCCGGCGCCAGGCTCAGGTACACCCCGAACACCGCGTACGAGACGAAGCCCGCGCACGCGGCCAGCAGGAACTCGCGCCGGCCGCGGCGCGGCAGCCGCAGCCGCTGCGGGCGCAGGTGGGCCGGGGTGGTGATCCGCGGCGGCGTGGCCGCCGGGCGCTCCCGGCCCGGCATCCGCGGGTGCACCACGGCGAGCGGCACGCAGAGCGCCAGCAGCGCCAGGGCGTGCAGCAGGAACGGGGTGAGCAGCGGCCGGTCGCCGGTGGCCAGGCTCGCGCCGACGACCGGGCCGAGCGCGACGCCGCCGGCCGAGCAGGCCAGGGTCAGCTTGGCGGCCAGGGTCGGCCGGTCCGGCAGCAGGTCGCCGAGGGCTGCCCCGGCGGCGCCGGTGGACAGCCCCACCGCGATGCCCTGGACGGCGCGCCCGACGGCGAGCAGCGCGAAGGTGTGCGCGTTGGCGAAGACCGCGTCGCCGAGGGCGGCGAGCCCGACCGCGGGCAGGATCAGCGCGCGCCGGCCGAGGTGGTCCGACCAGTGGCCGACCACGGCGAGGACGGGCACCAGGGCGAAGACGTAGACCGTGAACAGCACGGTGGTGTCCAGCGGGGTCAGCCCGAGCTGCTTCTGGAGCAGGGGATAGATCGGGGTCGCCAGGTTGGCGCCGATCAGCATCAGGAAGAGGGCGGCGGCCACCAGGCCGACCCGGATGCCGCGCAGCGCGTTCCAGCGGCTGATCGCGGAGAGGCGGAGCTGGGCACGCGGTGCGAGCTCCGGGGGAAGCAGGGCCTCCGACAGTCGGCGCCCGGGGTACTGCGCGGTGCGCAGGCCGGGGCCGGCGGGGGAGAGGTCCGCCATGGCAGGGGTCTCCTGTTGGCCGGGCACCACCGGGGCCGGTCGGGCCAGGGGTGGCGGCCGTGGTTGCGGAGTCCGGGTGGCGCGGGGTGTGCTGTGCCAGGGGGTGGGCTTCGTCGCCCGGGGCTGCGCGGGGTGTGCGCGTCGCCCGATGAAGGATACGTGGTCACGGCGGGTGCGCGGCGCGCGCCCGCCGGGTGCGCACGGTGGGCTCGGTCACCGATACGCTGAGTGGATGGGCCGGTGCGTGCCGGCCGCTGGCCGCACCACAGCCACCACGGGAGATCGCCAACGATGGCCGGACGACGCCGCAACACCCCTGACCACTCGTCGCAGCCGGGTGAGGGCTCCGGCCCCGGCGGGAGCCGACTGCCGGCCGACTACGACCTGGCCGAGCTGTACGGGGCGCAGGGCGGGGACGGGGACGACGAGGACTTCGACGACAGCGCCGTCCTCGTGCCGCCGATCGCGCTGCCGCCGAAGGAGGAGCTGGCCGCCGCGGCGCTGGCCGTCCCGCTGATCGCGCACGCGCTGAAGCTGGGCCGCTGGGCGGCGCCGCACCGCGTGGTGGACGAGTTCGGCGACCTGGTGGAGGCCGACCAGGGCGCGGCCGCCCGGCTGCTGGAGCTCGCCCCGCAGGACGGCGAGGTGTCCGAGGACGCGCTGCTGGAGGCGGTGCGGGCCTGGTCGCTGGCGTGCGACCTCGACCTGGTGACGCTCGGCACCACCGCGGCCGGCGAGCACGTCGCGGTGCCGGCGCAGGAGCTGGAGGACGTCGAGTCCGGCGACGTCGAGGCCGCCCTGGACCTGTGGCTGACCGCCGCCGGGATCGTCCGCGAGCTCGCCGTGGAGGCGGACTCCTTCGACGTCGAGGGCGAGGGCGAGGGCGGGGAGGAGCCGGAGGAGGCCGACGAGAGCGGCCTGGCGGAGGTGGAGGAGGCCAGCGAGGCCGCGGCCGAGCTGCTCGACGAGGCCCTGCAGGTGCTGTACGAGTTCACCGCCTTCGCCGACCCCGGTGAGGAGACCGTCCCGCTGGGCGTCCTGGCGGCGCTGCTGGTGGTGCCGGAGGGCGAGGAGCCCGACGAGGAGATGCTCGGCGAGATCACCGACGTGATGGTGACGCTCGACCCGATGCTGGCCGACCTGGCCGAGCTCGGCCTGGTGCAGCACCGCCCGATCGACCCGGAGCTCTTCGAGGAGGAGGACGAGGAGGCGGCCGCCGCCCCGGAGGCGGGCGGCCCGGAGGACGGCGGGGAGCTGAGCGACGAGGACGCGGCCCGGTTCGGCACGGTCCGGCTCACCCCGCTCGGCCAGTACGCGGTGCGGGAGTGGCTGCTGGCCGACGGCTACGACGCCCCGCTGGTCGGGGAGCTGTCCGAGGGCGACGCCCAGGCGCTGCTGACCGCGCTGGCCGAGTCGGCGAACCTGCTGCCCGACCGGGAGATCGCGGTCTGGCTGGCCCGCCGGGAGCCCGCCGCGGCCGCGCGCGAGCTGCTGGCGGCCGCCCGCGGGCGGGACGCGTACAGCCCGGTGCGGCGGATGTACTGCGCGGCCGCGCTGGACTCGCTGGGCGCGGTCGGCGACGAGGCGTTCACCGAGGTGGTGGACGACCCGGACCTCGGCGGCCTGGCCCGCGAGGTGCTGCGCGGGCACGGTGCGCCCGTCGAGGCGGCCGAGCGCGACGCGGCGCTGTGGCACGCGGTGGACGCCTTCGCCGCGGTGCTGCTGGCCGGCCGCGGGGACGCGGTGCAGCTGCGCGGGCTGGTGGCGGCGCTGCCGGTGACCGACAACCCGGCGAGCTACTTCGGCGAGGTCTGGCGGGTGCCGCACCCCTACACCGCGCAGATGCTGGACACAGTGGGCGAGCTGCACCTGGACCGGTCGGTCGCCAAGGAGGCCCGGAAGGCCGCCGTGAAGGCGAAGTCCCTCCGGGCCCAGCAGGGCTGACCCGCCGCCGGTCAGGGCAGGTCGAGGCTGCCGTCCTCGGTGAACGGGAAGAACGGGTTGTGGGCCAGCTCCCAGAGGTGGCCGTCCGGGTCCTCGAAGTAGCCCGAGTACCCGCCCCAGGAGGTCGGCGCCGGGGGCTTGACCACCGCGGCGCCGGCGGCGAGCGCCACGGCCAGGGCGGCGTCCACCCGTTCGGGGGATTCGAGGTTCACCGCGAGGGTCACCCCGCGGAACGACGGCTCGCCGCCGGAGGGCACCCCGGCGTCGGCGGCGAGCTCGTCGGCGGGGAACAGGCCGAGCACCGAGTCGGCGGTGCGGAACCAGACGATCTCCGGGCTGGACGCCGCCGACCGCTGCCAGCCGAGCGCCTCGTAGAAGGCCGCGGACCGCGGCAGGTCGCCGACGCCGAGGGTGACGATGCTGATGCGGGCGGGGAAGCCGGTGGTCGATGTCATGCCGATCAGCGTAGGCAGCGGCGCCGACATCCGCGCCGGGACGCGGCCGGTCCGGCACCGGCCGGGCGAAGCTGATGCCCCGGCAGGTGCGCGGGCCGTATCGTGGGGCGGGCGCGGCCGGGGGCCCGGGGCAGGGCCCGGCCGGCCGCGGCGGACGAACTGTGCGGCGAGTACCCGGGGGTGCGGCAGAGCATGATGAGGCAGGGCGGGAGCAGGCCCCAGGATCCCGAGGACTTCTACGCCGACCACGAGGAGCACAACCGCCGGGTGATGTCCGAGGTGGACTTCCCGGTGTACGGCGCGGACCCGGGCGTATCCCTCACCCACACGGCGCGCGGCGGGCAGAGCGCGCCCCCGAATGCACCGGCTGCCGGGCCGGGCGGCGAGGCCGGCCCCGGCGTCGGCGCGGCCCGCGAGGCACTGGCCGAGTACGAGGTCTTCAACGGCCGCCTCGGCTGGGTCGAACTCCGGTCCGGCGACTGGACGTCGCTCACCGGTCCGTACGTCTCGGTGCGCACCTACCGCCCGGGCGCCGAGCACGCGCAGCCGCTGCCGGAGCTGGAGGACGTGGTCGAGGACGAGCGCGACCGGCTGTACGAGCACCTGGACGTCGACGAGGGCGACGGGCCCGGCCGGGTCCGCGCACTGCGCGAGTGGATCACCGTCGAGGGCGAGCCGCGCGCGGTGCAGATCCACGAGGACACCCGGGCCGCCGAGGGCGGCGCGGACGGTCCGCCGGTCTGGGCCGGCCGGCTGCGGGTGGACGGGATCACCGTGACGGTCACCGGCCGCGGCGTCCCGCCGGGCGGCGTCGAGCTGCGCCGGGTGGAGGACTTCGAGCGCTTCATCGTCGGACGCAGCGAGCTGATGCGGCAGCTGGCGGACCGTCAGCGCTCGCGCAGCGTACCGCTGGAGGAGCGCGCGCTGCCGCCGGTGACCGGGCTGGAGGCGCACCGTGCGGTGGTCGAGCACACCGTCGCCGAGTCGCTCGCGATGGAGGCCCAGCTGCGGTCGCGGCGGACGGCGCGGATGCCCCGCCGGCTGCGCGGCGAGGCCGGGGCGGAGCGCTGGGAGGCGGCCGTCCGCCAGCAGATGCGGCTGGCCTCGGAGAACCGCGAGGAGGCCACCGACGCCATCTCCACCATGGTCAACCACCTGACCAGGCTGGCCCAGAACACCGACTGGCTGGTGGGCACGCCGGAGGGTGCGGCGGCGGTCGAGGAGGTCGTGCGCTACACGGCCTTCGCCAGCGAGGTGCCCAGCCTGCCCGCGCAGCGGGCCTGGGAGCGGCTGTGGTCCGGCGGTACCCCGGAGCTGCCGTCCGGCAGCGAGGACGCCTGGCTGACCGCCTGGGAGCAGTGGCGGATCGAGCGCACCCAGCACTGACGGGACGGACGGGCCGCCGGGTAAAGCGGAGGTCATGGGTCGGCACAAGGACGGCAAAAAACCACGCGGGCGCAGGGCCCGATTCACGCCGGGTTCACCCGGCCCGCGGAGTCTGCTGCGCGTCGCGAACCGTCCGACCCTCTGGAGTGACGCCATGCCGCTGTCCCGCCGGGACTTCGTCAACCGCTCGACCCTGCTCGGGGCCGGCGTGCTCATCGCCGGCAACGCCGAGGTGCTGGCCACCGCCCCGGGCGCGATCGCCGCCCCGGCCGGCGGCGAGGCACCCGCTGGCAGGGGCGCGCCGACCGCGCTCGGCTACGGCCCGCTGGTCGCCGACCCGAAGGGCGTGCTCGCCCTGCCCGAGGGCTTCGGCTACCGGATCATCACCCAGACCGGGCGGACCACCCTGGTCACCGGCGAGTCCACCCCCAGCAACCACGACGGCACGGCCGCCTTCCCCGGCCGCCACGGCGCCACCCTGCTGGTCAACAACCACGAGCTCAAGGGCGCGCGGGCGAACTGGCCGCACCCGGTGCCGCTGCTGGCCGGCCACGTGTACGACCCGGCCGCGGCCGGCGGCTGCACCGTGGTGGAGGTCCGCGACCACGGCCGCAGCGTGCGCGAGTGGGTCGGCATCGCCGGCACCTCCACCAACTGCGCGGGCGGGGCCACCCCGTGGGGCACCTGGCTGTCCGGCGAGGAGACCGAGGACCGGGCCGGCCAGAACGGCATGACCAAGGACCACGGCTACATCTTCGAGGTCGACCCGTACGACCAGGACGCCAACCGCGACCCGAAGCCGGTCAAGGCGTTCGGCCGCTACCCGCACGAGGCGGCGGTGGTGGACCCGCACCGCGGCCACGTGCTGCTCACCGAGGACGCGGCCGGCCCGAACGGACTGCTCTACCGCTGGACCCCGCCGGCCGGCTTCCACCACGGCCGCGGCCGGCTGCGCACTCTCGCGGACGACGCCGGCGTGCTGGAGGCCTTCAAGTGCTTCGACTCGCGCGGCAAGCTCGTCGACGACCTGTCCCGCGCGACGCGGATCGGCACGACCTACGGCGTGGACTGGGTGAAGGTGCCGGACCGCGATGCGCGGACGGTCTCCGTCCGCAAGCAGTTCAAGGACGGCGAGGTGACCCGCTCGCGCAAGCTGGAGGGCATGTGGTGGGGTGACAACGGCGTGTACTTCGTGGCCAGTTACGCCCGGGACGAGAGCCCCGTCCAGCACGACGGCCAGGTCTGGTTCTACAGCCCGTCCCGCCGCACCCTCACCCTGAGGGTGCTGCTCGGCGTCAACAAGGACGTCTGGGCGGACCACGGCAACTTCGACGGGCCGGACAACATCACCGTCTCCCCGCACGGCGGCCTGGTGATCGCCGAGGACGGCGAGGGCGTCCAGCACCTGTTCGGCACCACCGACGACGGCCGGACCTTCCCGATCGCCCGCAACGAGTACAACCTGGGCACCGCCGAGAAGCCGGAGTTCAGCGAGTTCACCGGCGTCACCTTCTCCGCTGACGGCCGGACGCTGTTCGCCAACATCCAGGAGCCGGGCATCATGCTCGCCGTCACCGGCCCCTGGCACCGGGTGCACCGCCGCTGACGACGGCCCCTTCGGCTGCCCGCCGCCGACGCCCCGGTATCAGGCGTCGTCGGCGGGC
>NZ_JBHWBW010000058.1:0-26092 GCF_042735675.1 Kitasatospora sp. NPDC059571 | reverse complement strand
TGCCGGCACCGTTGCCGGCAGCCCCGCCGCGCACGTGCGGCGCGCCGAGCGCCGACCGTGCGCACGACCCGTCAGCTGAACGGGTCGAGCGTCAGGTACGCCTGCTGCGGGCTGCCGTCGTTGACCAGCGACTCGTGGTGGCCGACGTCGTCGAAGGCGAAGGCGTACGCATTGCCGTCGGCCATCTGCGCGTGGATCGTGCGGGCGTACTGGTTGGTCACGGCATCCTGGTAGAAGCCGGCGCCGGAGGTGTCCGGCTGGTTCGGGTTGGTCAGCAGGGTGGTGCGGTTGTAGCCGGCGCACAGCGTGCGGGAGATCGGGCCGCGCACCAGGTCGTTGGGGGCGTCGAGCAGCTTGTAGCAGCCGAAGATGCTGTCGGAGTCCGGCTTCTGGAAGCTGGTGACCACCGCGCCCGCGGAGTTGGTGAAGGTCATGGTGGAGCCGGAGACGCGGCCGAAGTACTTCGTGTTCGGCTGGTCCGCGAACGGGGTGACGGCCAGCGTGCTGTTCGCGTATTTGGCCCAGACCCGGTTCACGTAGTCGCTCATCACGTTCGCGGGCAGCGCGCCGCCCTCGATGCCGTGGCCGGGCGCGAGGGCCCGCAGCACCGTGCCGTCCGAACGGGTCTGGATCAGGTTGGCCCAGCCGCCGGAACGGGCGCGCAGCGCGTTGTAGACGCCCTGGTAGCCGCCGGCCTTGAGGTGGCCGGTGCTGCGCACGGTGCCGTTGCCGGCCTTGACGCCGACGGCGTACGGCGCCGAGAACATGTCGACCTGGGTGCTGTTGATCCACAGCCCGGCGTCGTTGAGGGTGTACTCGGACCAGTTGAACAGGATGTCGTGGTTGGGGTCGGTCGGGTTCTGCACGGCCGGCTGGACGAGCCCGCCGGTGGCCAGCTTGAAGACCAGCTTCCGCCCGTAGGAGAAGTAGATCCGGCCGGAGAACTTGGGGATGCGGATCGTCGTGGAGGTGCCGGGGGCCGGCCCGGCGATCGCCGCGTCGGGCGCCGGCGCGGGCGGGTTGGCACCGGCCGGCCAGGCGTGGAACGTACCGCCGGCGTCGGCCCAGCCCTGCTTGCCGGTGGACAGTTGGGTGCCGAGGTCGTAGAGGTAGACCGGCTCGCTGCGGCCGGAGTTGTTGGTGACGGTGAGCTGGATGGTGGCCGGCACGGCGGCGTCGGCCCGGGTGCCGGGCGCGGCGACGGTGAGCCCGGCGGCGCCGACCAGCGCCAGCGCGGCAACCGGCGCGCTCCGGCGGAGGGACGGTGCTCGTCTCGTTCCCATGGGCGTTCTCCTCGGGTGGGGGACGGGGCCGTGGGGGCGGCCCCGGGTTCGTCCGGGCAGAGGGGTGCCGTACGGGCATGCCGGGCGGGCGCTGCGGCTCCCAATGGATGAGAGCGCTCTCAGACTGCGCCAGAGCACTGAGCATGTCAATGACTCGCGCCGGCTCGGCAGATATTCGCGGACTCTCCTGACGGAAGCCGCTACTGACGTCGCATCATGCAGGGAAGGGCTCGGCGAAGAGCTCTCGGCGCGGGGATGCCGGCGGCACTCGTCCGCCGCACGGCGCCGCGGAGATAGAGAGCGCTCCCAATCATGGGGCCGGTCGCGGCCAGGACGTCACCGATGGCGGCAAGGACGTCGTCCGGTCGGGTGGTCCGCACGTGGCGTGAGGCCATGTGGCGCGCTGCACCGGCCGGCCCGTCGGCACGGATGCCCCCGGGCCCCGGGCCGGGCCCGGGGGCCGCCGACCGGGTGACAGGCGGGACCCGCGGCCCGTCGTCGGCGGTGCGCACGGCCCGGCGGCGTAGCGTCGTGTCGGCGGCCCGTGGGCGGCTCCCCCGGGCGGCTCCCCGCGGCCGGCCGGGACGGCGACGACCCGGGAGACAGCGCGATGAAACCGTTCGACCGCTCCTACGGCGCGACCGCCCGGCAGGTGCTGGGCAACCCCAAGATCTGGATCATCCCCACCGTGCTGGTCGGCGTGGTCTCGTTCCTGCTCTCCCTGTTCTACATGGGCGGGATCCTGAACCCCCGCGCCGATCTCCACAGGCTGCCGATCGGGCTGGTGAACGCCGACCGCGGGGCGGTCCTGAACGGCCGCCAGGAGAACCTCGGGGCGCGGATCACCGCGGGCATCGCCGGCGCCCCCGACCCGGACGACCGCACCAACTGGGAGGTCCTCTCCCCCGCCGCCGCCCAGGAGCGGCTCGCCTCCAACCAGCTGTACGGGGTGCTGGAGGTCCCGGCGGACTTCACCGCGTCGGTCGCCGCGCTCGGCACACCGGCCGGGCAGTCACCGCCGCGGCCCGTCATGCGGGTGCTGACCAACCCGGGCTCCGGCAGCCTGGCCTCCTCGTTCGCCAGCAGCGTCGCCCAGCAGGCGGCCCATCAGGCGTCGCTCCAGCTCGGCAAGCAGCTCACCGCCACCGCGGCGTCCGCGGGCACGCCGGTGAGCAGCGCGGCGGCGCTGCTGCTGGCCGACCCGGTGACCGTGACCACCGAGGTCGGCCATCCGATCGGCTCGCACAGCGGGCTCGGCCTCAGCGCGTTCTACTACACCCTGCTGCTGGTGCTGGCCGGGTTCCTCGGCGGCAACATCATCGGCAACGGCGTGGACGTCGGCCTCGGTTATGCGGACAACGAGCTCGGGCCGTGGCACACCCGCCGTCCCACCATCCCGATCACCCGGACCCGGACCTTCGTGGTGAAGTCGGTGATGAGTCTCGCGCTCGCGGTGCTGACCTCCGGGCTGATCATGGCGGTCACGATCGGGATCCTCGACATGGACGCCGGGCACCTGCCGCTGCTGTTCCTCTTCTCGTTCTGCGCCAGCGCGGCGGTCGGGCTGGGCGTCCAGGCGATCAACGCCACGTTCGGCGGGATCGGGCAGCTGGTCAGCATGTTCGTGTTCATCGTGCTGGCGCTGCCGTCCTCCGGCGCGACCATTCCGCTGCAGGCGCTGCCGACGTTCTACCGCTTCCTGGCGCACTTCGAGCCGATGCGGCAGCTCAGCGACGGCATCCGGGCGATCCTCTACTTCGACGCACGGGCCGACGCCGGTCTCTCCCGTGCCTGGACGATGATCGGCGTGGGCACCGTGCTGGCGCTGCTGCTGGGCTTCGGCATGAGCGCCTACTACGACCGCAAGGGGTTGCGCCGGCTGATGCGGGACGCCTCGTGAGGGCGGCCCCGACGGCGGGCAACCCGTGACCGGGGCCGGGTGCGGGCGGCGGAGCGCGGCCGGAGCCGCGGCCCGCCGCCCCTGGCCTCAGGACTCCAGCGCGATGTAGAGGCGGGTGCCCCGCGGGCGGAAGCCGACCCGCTCGTAGACCCGGCGGGAGCCCTCGCCGGAGTACTCCAGCCAGACCGAGGCGGCGCCGCGGTCGAACATGGTGGCGCTGAGCGCTGCCGTGACCGCCGCGGCGATGCCGCGGCCGCGGAACGCCGGCCGGGTGCCGACACCGGCGAGTTCGCAGGTGCCGACGGCCGGTGCGGAGCAGCACGCGCCACCCGCGCAGCTCCCGTCGGGGGCCCGGACGAAGCGCACGGCCCCGCCGCTCTCCTCGGTGCGGCGCAGCCGGGCCGCGCCCTCCGGCGAGGAGCCGAACTCCCCGCTGAAGGCCTCGGACAGGGCCGCGTCGATGGTGGTGAAGTCCGCGTCGTCGGCCGGGATCTCGACCAGCGGGCCGGTCCCGTCCGTGAGTTGGGGCACCGTCAGGGTGTCCGGGGTGCAGACGAGGTACTCGTGCACCGCCTCGACGGTGAAGCCGGCCGTGTGCAGCGCGGCTTCGACGGCGGGGGCGGCGTCCGGTGCGAACTCGAGCCGGGGCTTGAGGCCGCGCTCGCGGAACGCGGTGACGAGCGAGGCGACGTCCGCGGCGGTGGGTGCGGTGCCGGGCAGCGGCGTCGCGTAGTTGATGAAGGGGCTGGTGGTGGAGGGGTCGAACCCCGCGACGAATCCCCCGGTCTCGACGACGACGGGACGGCGGCGGAGGTTGGCGACGGCAAAGCTCTGGACGTTGGTGTCCACGGTGGTGTTGACCTCACGAGATGACGTGGTGGGCGCGCCGCCGCCGTGCGGGACGGTCGGGCGGGCGCGAATGCCTGTCGGGCCCGGCTTCCGGGCCGGGGCCGTCCCGCGCGGGGACGGCGGCGGTGCGTCAGGCACCGCCCGTGGGGCCGCCGTGAGGAGACGTGCGTGGTACCGAGGGCCTACTGCGAGGAGTGGCCCGGTCAGTACCGGCGGCGGCCGCTGATGGGCGCCGAGACCATAGGACTTCGATCCTTCGTCATGTCTGTGGGTGGTGCGTTGCGGGGCCAACCCTGCCACGGTGATCGTGCACGCGCAAGGGTCGGCCCCGCACCGCAGGGCGGGATCAGCGCAGCCGCCACCGTTGGTCGTCGGTGCCGTTGTCGGTGAACTGCACCGCGCGGGCGCTGTCCGCGGTGGACATCCCGTCCACGCCGAGCACCTTGCCCGAGTGGGCGAACTGCACGGCCTGGGCGGAGTCGGCGGTCGACATCCGGTCGACGCCGAGGACCTTCCCCGAGTGCCGGTTGCGGATCCGGTACCAGCGGTCGGGTTTGGAACGGCCGGGGGCGAACAGACGGGCGGACGTCCGTTTCTGTCCGATGATCAGTACGGTGGCCCGCCGGCCTCCGGGGAGAGGGGCCACCGGGAATGCCCGTGCACCACCTGGCAGGCGCGATGCGCCTGCACGTCGACTGGGTCGACTACGCCGTCCTGGCCGTCTACTTCGCCGTGGTGCTCGGGATCGGCCTGGCCGCCCGCCGGTCCGTCCGCACCAGCCTCGACTTCTTCCTGTCCGGCCGGGCGCTGCCGGCCTGGGTCACCGGACTCGCCTTCGTGGCCGCCAACCTGGGCGCCACGGAGATCCTCGGCATGGCCGCGAACGGCGCCCAGTACGGTCTGGCCACGGTGCACTGGTACTGGGTCGGCGCGATCCCCGCCATGGTGTTCCTCGGCATCGTGATGATGCCGTTCTACTACGGCTCGAAGGTGCGCAGCGTCCCCGAGTACCTGCTGCGCCGCTTCGGCCCGTCCTCGCACCTGCTCAGCTCGGTCATCTTCAGCGTCTCCTCGGTGCTGATCGCGGGAGTGAACCTGTACGCGCTGGCGATCGTCATGCAGGCGCTGCTGGGCTGGTCGCTGTGGCTGTCGATCGTGGTGGCGGCCGCGTTCGTGCTGGCGTACATCCTGCTCGGCGGCCTGTCGTCGGCGGTCTACAACGAGGTGCTGCAGTTCTTCGTGATCCTGGCGGCGCTGATCCCGCTGACGGTGGTCGGGCTGCGCCGGGTGGGCGGCTGGCACGGGCTGAGTGGCAGCCTGGAGAGCGCGCACGGGCACGACTTCACCACGGCCTGGGGCGGCACGGGGATCGGCAGCGCGAACCCGCTGGGCGCCAACTGGCTGACCATCGTGCTCGGTCTGGGCTTCGTGATGAGCTTCGGCTACTGGACGACCAACTTCGCCGAGGTGCAGCGGGCGCTGTCCGCGAAGAGCCTGTCGGCGGCCCGGCGGACACCGCTGATCGCCGCGTTCCCGAAGATCCTGATCCCGGCGGTGGTGGTCGTGCCCGGGCTGATCGCGGCCGTGGTGGAGCCGGGGCTGGGCAGCGGCAATCTCCAGTACAACGACGCGATCCCGCTGCTCATGGGCGAGTTGCTGCCCAACGGCGTGCTCGGCATCGCGGTGACCGGCCTGCTCGCCGCGTTCATGGCCGGGATGGCGGCGAGCATCTCCTCGTTCAACACGGTCTTCACCACCGACATCTGGGAGCCGTACATCCGGCCGAACATGCCGGACGCGCACTACCTGCGGGTGGGCCGGGCGGTGACCGTGGCGGGTGTCGCGGTCGGGGTCGGGACGGCGTTCATCGCCTCGTCGTTCAGCAACATCATGGCGTACCTGCAGACGCTGTTCTCGTTCTTCAACGTGCCGTTGTTCGCGGTCTTCATCCTGGGCATGTTCTGGAAGCGGATGTCGCCCGCCGCGGGGTTCTGGGGTCTGCTCGCCGGTACGGCCGCCGCGATGGTCAACTACTTCTGGCTGTACCGCGGCGGGGTCATCGCCATCCCCAGCGACCAGGGCGCCAACTTCGTGTCGTCGATCGTCGCTTTCGTGGCCGGGACGGCGGTGAGCGTGGCGGTGACCCTGGTGACCGCGCCGAAGCCCGCCGCGGAGCTGAGCGGTCTGGTGCACGGTACGTCCGTCGCCGAGCACCCGCCCGCGCCCGAACCCGGCGACCGGGCCTGGTACCGCCGGCCGGCGCTGCTCGGCTGGGCGGCCGTGGTGGCGGCCGCCGGCTGCTACCTCCCGTTCTGGGCCTGAGCCCACCACGGCACCTGTCCCCCGGCCCGACGACCCTCAAGGAGCCCACCGATGACCGACCCCGAGCTGCCCGGACCGCGGTCCGCCCCCGACGACGCCTCCACTCCCGGTACCGCGCCCGAGCCCGCCCGGACCTCTGCGACAGCCGCCCGCCTCTTCGACATCCGGCGGGTGATCGGCGGCCTGTTCGTGCTGTACGGCGCCGTCCTCACCGCGGTCGGGACGTTCGACGGGCCGGCTGCGATCGCCAAGGCGCAGGGGGTGCGGATCAACCTGTGGACGGGCCTGGGCATGCTGGCCCTCGGCGCGGCCTTCCTGCTCTGGCTGCGGCTGAGCCCCCCGGAGGCGCCCGCGGAGGCACCGGCAGGAGCGCCGGACGAGTCGGGAGATGTCGGCGGCTCGGGCGCGGCCGGCCCGTTCGACGACGCCGGGGCCGTGGACTCGGGGACGGCCTCGAAGGCCGATTGAGACCGGCTCAGCCGTTCAGGACCGGCCGGCGGTCGACTCGCGGACGACGAGACGGTGGCCGGGCCGGGCCCGCCGGGGTTCGGCCGGCGGCGGTCCGGCGAGGCGCTCGACCAGGCAGTCGACCGCCAGCCGGGCGATCGCCTCCTTGTCGGGGGAGATCGTGGTCAGCGGGCTCCCGGCGTAGCGGCCCTCTTCGATGTCGTCGAAGCCGACCACGGCGACGTCCTCCGGGACCCGCAGTCCGCGGTCGGCGAGCGCCCGCATGGCGCCGATCGCGATCGTGTCGTTGAACGCGAACACCGCGTCGGGGCGGCCGCCGCGGTCCAGCAGGGCCGCCATCGCCCGTGCACCGTCCTCGCGCCCGTACGCGTCGGTGGCCACCACCAGGTCGTCGCCGGCCGGCAGCCCCGCCGCGGTCAGCTCCTCCCGCCAGCCGCGCAGCCGCAGGTGGGCCGGCTCCCGGGCACTCTCCCGGCGGGCGCCGAGGAAGGCGATCCGGCGCCGTCCGAGCCCGACCAGGTGCCCGACCGCCAGCCGGGCGGCCGCGACGTTGTCGATCGCGATGTGGTCGTACGGGACGTCGTACTCGCGCTCGCCGAGCAGCACCAGGGGGGACGTCTCGGAGCGGGCGAGCAGGTCGGCCGACTCCAGCTCTATCGGACTGAGGATCAGGCCGTCCATGACGTGCGAGCGGAAGCCCTGGCAGACCAGGAGTTCCTTGTCCCGCCGCCCGCCGGTGTGGTCGAGCAGCACCGTGTAGTCGTGCTCGGCGGCGGCGTCGATCACCGCGCCGGCGAGCTCGGCGAAGTACGGGTTGCCGAGTTCGGGGACGGCGAGCGCGATGATCCCGGTGCGGCCCTTGCGGAGGTGGCGCGCGGTCAGGTTGGGCCGGTAGCCCAGTTCGTCGATGGCCCGCTGGACGCGCTCGCGCATGGCGGGCGTGACGTGCTGGTAGCCGTTCACCACGTTGGAGACGGTCTTGATCGACACTCCGGCGCGCTGGGCGACGTCCTTCAGGCTGACCACGGTGTTCCTCTCGCCGGAGCGGTTCGGCCGGGCGCGGTGCAGGACACCCGCGGCCCCGGCGCCGCCGGCCAGCAGCGTACCCGCCGATCACCGCGCCGGCGACGAGATCGGCACCACGGCGCCCGGCGCCCGTCACCCGGCTCCCGCGCCGACCGGGCACCGCACGGCCTCGCGAACCCGGCAGCTGTCGGCCCGTGTCACGACCGTCCGCACGGCACGCGCCGTCCCGGGGTGCAGGAGCGGATCAATCGATCGCGGCATCGAGATGGCGGACGGTCTCCAGCCACTCCTCGATCTCGGCCGCGAGTTGTGGATCCTTGATCCGCCCCGCTGCCCGTTCCAGCTCCAGCCGGAGCGACATCATCGCCAGCCATGCGCGCTGATCCGTCCTGGATCGATCGCCGACCACCGCCCGCCGACACGCAGCCGATCGGCACGTTCGACAGCCTCCGACCGCGTTGCCGGAAGGCATCCCAGGAGGCGCCGCGCGAACGAATCCGGAGCGAGTTCCGGGTGCTCAATGCACCAGCCGTACCGGTCGGCAGTGGTGAGGTAGACACTCAGCCACTCAATCCCCATCGACGCCGGAATCCGTCCGGAGTCGATCGCCTCGACCAAGAACTCGACGGCGCGGTCGAAATCCGCCCGCGGGTGATTCTCCGGATCGGCCAGCGCGTACATGGCGTTCGTCTTCAACTAATCGCTGATCGCACCCCATTCCTGCAGGTGCAGGTCCACCGGGACGTGCGCGGCTATCCACGCGCGATGGTCCGCCGGGTCGTCGGCGCACAGCCGCTCGTACAGGTCCAGCGCCTCGGTCATCGCGGCTGCGGCCCCCTTCGAGCATCCGGTCGGGTGCGGATCGGGTCGAGGTGCGGTTCGGCACCGGCCAGGCCGGTGGCGGTCGCTGCGCCCGTCCCGGCAGCCTCTGCGCGCAGCGACGGTCCGTCCACGGAACAGCAAAGGCAAGGAGGGAAACCCACTCCTTGCCACTACTAACCTATAGCGCACCGGGGGCCTTGCGGCAAGGCCCCGGTCGTGCCGCACAATCGTCGCCTTGGGTCGGAAACCGGGGAAATGAGGGATCTGCGGAGTGCGTGTGCTGTTGTCGACGTACGGATCGCGCGGGGACGTCGAGCCGCTGGTGGCGCTGGCGGTGCAGGTACGGGCGCTCGGTGCCGAGGTGCGGGTGTGTGCGCCGCCGGACCGGGAGTTCGCCGAGCTGCTCGCCGGTGCCGGTGTGCCGCTGGTGCCGGTCGGCCCGCCGATGGGCACGATGGTGCGGCCGTCGTCGGCCGGGGCCGCGGCCCGGCGGGTGTCGGAGCTGGCGGGGATGTTCGACGCCGTCGCCGCGGCGGCCGAGGGCTGCGACGCCCTGCTGGCGACCGGCCTCGCGCACTTCGCCTCGCGCTCGGCGGCCGAGGCGCTGGGCATTCCGTACGTCTACGCGACCTTCTGCCCGTTCCTGCTGCCGTCGCCGCACCACGCACCACCGGCGGCGCTGCTGCCCGGCGAGCAGGCGCCGCCCGCCGGGACGGACAACCGGGTGCTGTGGGAGCTGAACGCCCGGGGCTTCAACGCGATGCACGGCACGGCCCTCAACGCCCACCGGGCCTCGATCGGCCTGCCGCCGGTGGACGACGTCCGCAGCTTCATGCTCACCGACCGGCCGTGGCTGGCGACGGACCCGGCGCTCGGCCCCTGGCAGGAGACCTCGGAGCTCGACGTCGTGCACACCGGTGCATGGATCCGGCCGGACGAACGCCCGCTGCCGGCAGAGCTGGTGGCGTTCCTGGAGGCCGGCGCACCACCGGTGTACGTCGGCTTCGGCAGCATGCGCGGCGTCCCCGAGGACACCGCCCGGGCGGCCATCGGGGCGATCCGCGCGCACGGCCGGCGCGCCGTCGTCGGGCGCGGCTGGGCCGGCCTGGCGCCGATCGACGGCCGGGACGACTGCTTCACCGTCGGCGAGGTCAACCAGCAGGCACTGTTCCGCCGGGTCGCCGCCGTGGTGCACCACGGCGGTGCGGGTACGACGACGACGGCCGCCCGAGCCGGCGCGCCGCAGGTGGTGGTGCCACAGGCGGGTGACCAGTCGTACTGGGCCGACCGGGTCGCCGGCCTGGGCATCGGCGCGGCGCACGACGGTCCGGCGCCGACCGCCGCGTCCCTGACGGCCGCGCTCGGCACCGCCCTGGCCCCCATGACCCGCGCGCGGGCGGGCGCCGTGGCCGACGCGATCCGCACCGACGGTGCGGCGGCCGCCGCGAAGCTGCTGCTCGACGCGGCCGCCGGCGCGAGGCCCGCATCGGTCGTCTGAAATCCGATGGAACGTCGGGCCGGAAAGCCCACTCCATCATTCGAGAGTCCTGAGTCAAAGGAAGCCCGCCATGGTCTCGTCGTCCCCCTCGTCGTCCTCACCCTCGTCCTCACCCTCGTCCTCAGACGAACTCGATTCCGCTGTCCGTACCGGGCCCCGCGGCGAGACCGGCGCGGGCGGCCACGGCTCCCGGCCCGCCGACGACCGGCGCGCCGCAGAGCTCCGCACGGAGAACGCCTACGTCGGCCAGCTGTACGACCACTTGGAGACCCAGCGGCAGCTCGTGGCCGGCCGGCTGCGCGAGATCCATCTCCAGGACAGGGGCGGGACACGCCAGTCCCGCATGGAGCGCGACACCATGGAGATCCACCACGTCCGGCGGCTGTCGGAGCTGCACGCCGCCGAGTACGGGCTCTGCTTCGGCCGGATCGAGAGCGCCGACGGCGAGCGGCAGTACATCGGCCGGATCGCCCTGGCGGACGACGACCACGAGCCGCTCCTCACCGACTGGCGGGCGCCGGCCGCCGAGCCCTTCTACCGGGCGACGCCCGCCGCACCCGGCGGGGTGGTGGGGAGGCGGCACCTGCGCAGCAAGGGCCGGACGATCGTCGACTTCGACGACGACGCCTTCGGCGTGGGCGCCGCCGAGGGCCGGGGCGCCGAGCAGCTCAGCGGGGAGGGCGCCCTGCTCGCCTCGCTGACGGCGGCCCGGACGGGGCGGATGGGCGACATCGTCTCCACCATCCAGGCCGAACAGGACCGGGTCATCCGCTCCGACCTCAGTGGCGTGCTGGTCGTCCAGGGCGGCCCGGGGACGGGCAAGACCGTGGTCGCCCTGCACCGCGCAGCGTACCTGCTCTACACCCACCGCGACCGGCTGGCCAAGCGGGGCGTGCTGGTCATCGGACCGAACACGACGTTCCTGCGCTACATCGACCAGGTGCTCCCCGCACTCGGCGAGAGCGAGGTCGTACTGAGCAGCATCGGCACGCTCTACCCGGGCGTCACCGCGACCGACGCCGGGACGCCCGAGGCGGCCGCCGTCAAGGGCGACGCCCGCATGGTCCAGGTGCTGACCGCCGCGCTGGACGGCCTCCGGCAGCTGCCGGAGGAGTCGTGGACCATCACCGTGGGCAGACGGTCGCCCCACCAGGAGGAGCTCCGGATCGGCCGGGCCCTCTGCGAGCGGGCCCACGCCGCCGCGCACCGGACGGGCGAGCCCCACAACGCCGCCCGCGCCGGCCTGGAGGAGCGGCTCTCCTCGGAGCTGGCCCTGCGGATCGCCAGGGACCGCGGCGGCGACATGGCCCTGGACGATGTGGCGGACCTCGCCGACGCCCTCGTCACCGAGCCCGAGTTCCAGGCCCTGGCCGACAGGCTCTGGCCGCGGCTGGGCCCGGAGCAGTTGCTCACCGCCCTGTTCGGCTCCCCGGAGCTCCTGGCGAGCGCCATGCCGGACTTCTCCGCGGCCGATCGCGCCGCCGTGCTGCGCGACCACCCGGGCCCGGACGGGGTGGCGACCGCCTGGACGACCGCCGACGTTCCGCTGCTCGACGAGGCCGCCGAGCTGCTCGGCCCGCTGCCCGGCAGCATCGCCTCCCGTCGGGCCGACGCCGCCGCCGAGGCCCAGGAGCTGGAGTTCGCGAAGCTCGTCCTGGAGGATTTCGGCGAGGGGCTGGCCGAGATCGACGCGGAGATGCTGGCCCGCCAGTACCGCGGCGCCGAGGCAGTCCGCCCCCTGGTCGAACGCGCGGCCGAGGACCGGACCTGGGGCTTCGGGCACGTGATCGTCGACGAGGCGCAGGAGCTGTCCCCGATGGACTGGCGGATGCTGACCCGCCGCTGCCCCGGCCGGTCCATGACGATCGTGGGCGACCTGGCGCAGACCGGCGCGCCGGCCGGGCTGAGCTCCTGGGGCGCGGCTCTCGACGAGTACACCGCGGGACGCTGGCGCACGGTGGAACTCTCCGTCAACTACCGTACGCCGGCCGAGATCATGCAGGCGACCGAGGGCGTCCTCCGGGCGGTCGACCCGGCGCTCGCCGCCCCCCGTGCGGTACGCAGCGGCGGGATCCGCCCGTGGAGCCTCCGGATCCCGGAGAGCGACCGGGGGCCGGCCCTGCGCGCCCTGGTCGAGAAGGAGATCGCGGCGCTGGACGGCGGCAGGGTGGCGATCATCCATGCCGCGGACTTCCCGGCCGAACTGATCGACGATCTGGCGGAGTTGGAGGGCGTCGCCCGCCATGACGGTCCGACGGCGCTGGATTCGTCCGTCGTCCTGATGACGGCCGCCCAGTCCAAGGGGCTCGAGTTCGACGCGGTCCTCGTCGTCGAACCGACGGAGATTCTCGCGGCGCACACCCGCGGCGTGAACGACCTCTACGTGGCACTCACGCGCGCGACGAGGAGCCTCGGGGTCATCCACAGCCGGGAGTTGCCGCAGATGCTGGAGGGCCTGGACGCTCGCTGACCACGGGACCGGCACCCGCGCGGCCGCGTCTCCATCAGGTTGCCGGTGCGGCCCCCGCCGCGCCGCGAATCCGGCCCGACCCGGCACCGGCGGACGACCCGCCCCGGAACGCCGGGCGCCCGGCGTGGTTTGAGCGGGCCCCGGCGTGCAACACGCCCGGCATGAGAGGACTCGTACCGTTCCTGCGGACGGCCGTCGCCGCCGCCGCCATCGTTCTGCTGGTCTGGATCGTGCTCGACCTGGCCGGGGCGGACCCGGGCAACCCTGTGGCGCACTGGTTCCGGTCGGCCGCCGACTGGCTCTCCGGCTGGTCCCGCGGGCTCTTCGCGCCGCAGAACCAGACCGTGCGGACACTCACCGACTACGGCGTGCCTGCCGCGGTCTACGCCGCCGCGGCCGCAGTGCTGGGCCGCTACCAGCGGGAGTGACCCCCCCCCCCGACGGCGAGGCTCGCCGCCCGGAGACCACAACCCGACCAGACCCGACCCCACCCGTCCCGCCCCATTCGTCCCGCCCCATTCGTCCCGCTCAACTCGTCCCGATCAACTCGTCCCGCGCCATTCGTCCCGCCCAACCCGACGCAGCCCCTCCCGCCCCTCTCCCCTCCCCCGCCCGGCGCCCCGGACCACGCCGTCCGCAGTGCCGGGCTTCTTTCTTGACAGATGGTCAAGAAATGTTGACCATTGACGAGTGACCGAACGAGACCCCTCCGAGGACGTCCTCCAGATCGAGACGGACCAGCAGTTGCACGCCGTCGGGAGCCTCCCGCGGCACCGCGTCCTGCGGGTGCTGCGCGACGGCCCCGCGACCATCACCCAGATCGCCGAGCGCCTCGGCATCGCCAAGGGCAGCTCCAACTACCACGTCAAGGTGCTGGCGAAGGCCGGCATCGTGCACGTGGTGGACACGCGCCGGGTCCGCGGCGTGACCGAGCAGTACTACGCGATCGCGGCCAAGGCGATCAAGCTCCCCGAACCCGGGGCGGGCGAGCCCGAGCACCTGGTCCGGCACGCCCTCGCCGACATGGAGGCGGCCACGGCACGCGACCAGCGGACGGTGATGCTCAAGCACGTCCGGATCGGCCGGGCCGCCTTCGAGGAGTTCGAGGAGCGACTGGAGTCCCTGGTCCGGGAGTTGGCCGCTCTCAGCACACCGGGCGAGGCACCGGCCGATCTGCTCCTCGCGTTCTACCGGCCCGGGGACACCGCGCCCGGCGCCCCGGCACCAGCACCCGCCGCCCCCACCGCATCCACCGGCCCCGCCGCCACCGGCGAGCCCGCCGACCGTGCCACCGAGAAGGGAACCGATACGCCGTGAGCGACCTCCGATCCCCCATGCCGACCGACTTCCGCCGGATATGGTCGGCCTCGGGTATCTCCGCCCTGGGCGACGGCATCTACACCTCCGCACTGCCGCTCCTCGCGCTCAGCCTGACGCACAACGCCGTCCTGCTCGGTGCGGTGGAGGCCTGCGCCCTCCTGCCGTGGCTCTGCTTCGGCCTGGTGGGCGGAGCCCTGGTCGACCGCTGGGACCGCCGCCGGGTGATGTGGCTGGCCGACCTCGGCCGGTTCGCCCTGCTCGTCGCGGTCGGCACCGCGGTGGCGCTGGGCGCCGCCGACATCCGGCTCGTCCTCGCCGCGGCCTTCCTGCTCGGCATCGGCCAGATCTTCTTCGACACCGCGTCCGTCGCCTACCTGCCCGAACTGCTCGGCCGCGACGCGGATGCGCTCCAGCGCGCCAACTCCCGCCTGCAGGGCACCCAGCGGGTCCTCGAGGGGTTCGTCGGGCCGCCGACCGGCAGCTTCCTGTTCACCCTCGGCCGGTCCGTGCCGATCGTCGCCGACGCGGTCTCCTTCCTGTTCAGCTCGCTGGTGATCCGGTCGCTGCCGCGGACGCCGCCCAAGCCGGCCCGGCCGCACCGCCCGATCCTCAAGGACGCGCGCGAGGGCGCCGCCCACCTCTTCCGCAACCGGCTGCTCCTCGGCCTCTCCCTGCGCCCCGCGATCGGGAACTTCGCCTTCCTCGGCATCAGCGCGATCCTCGCCCTCTACGTCCACGAGACGCTCCACCTGGGCACCGCCGCCTACGGCATCTTCCTGACCACGGAGGCGGTCGGCGGCCTGGCCGGGACCGCGCTCGCCGGACGGCTGACGGCACGGCTGGGCACGGGCGGGACGCTGACGCTCACCGCCCTCGTCGAGGCGGTGGCACTGCTGGGGATCGGGCTCTCGGCCAACGCCTGGTTCGCCGGCGCGGGCTTCGTCGTCCTCGGCGCGGCCATGGGCGCAACCATGGTCCTCGGCCCGTCGATCCGGCAGGCGATCGTGCCGGACGAGCTGATGGGCCGGGTCACCGCGGCCGCACGGCTGCTCGCGCTGAGCGCGGGTCCGCTCGGCGCACTGTTCGGCGGCTGGCTGGCCACCGTGGCGGGGCTGCGCGCACCGTTCTTCTTCGGTGCCGGGATCCTCGGCGTGATGGTGCTCGTCGCCGCACGCCTCACCAGCAACAGTCGGATCGACGCAGCGCTCGCCGAGGCCGCAGCGGCCCGGCAGGCGACTGCCCCGGAGCCGGTGGCTGCCTCGGAGCCGGCCGCTGCCTCGGAGCCGGCCGCCGCCTCGGCCTGAGCCGACCGACAGGCGGCGGTCGGCGAAGGGCGCCGGTCGGTCGGCCACCGCCCCGCGCCGACCCGCCTTCGCTCGCGAGCAGTCCGAACCGACCACTCCGGACTCAGGTTCGGACGCGCCACGGGATGCCACCCCCCGACTGTTAGCTTCTCCCGGCGGCCGCGCCCAGTGCACGGCGCAGCGGATCTGCCGGCCGGGCTGCCCCCGGACGGCCGGGCCGAGCGGACGGGCCGAGCGCACGGGGAGCTGATGGCGCAGCGGCAGGCAGAGGACCGGCCATGGCTGGTCGACGACGAGACGCTGGTACGGCCGTTCGTGCGCGGGCTCGGTTCGGACGCGGTACTGATCCCATCTGCCTGGATCGCCCGCAGCGGCGCACCCACCCGACCCCCCGGGCCGACGGTGGCAGGAGCAGCGCCCGGCCCTCTCGTCGGCGGGCCGCCGGGGCCGACCCGCGACACCGCGCCCGCGGCGACCGCCCGACGCCGCCTGGTGACCGCGGTCCTCGGGGTGCTGCTCGTGATCGGCGCAGCATTCCTGCTGCTGCGACCGGCTCCGGCTGAGCCCTCCGCCGCACCCGCGCCGACCGTCTCACGACCCGACCTGCCCGCACCCGTCCCGGGCTCCCCGGCCGGCGGCGGCCCCACCACCTCCCCGCCCCGCGCCGCGAATCCGACCGCGACAGCCCCCCGACCGGTAGTCTCGGCCCCCGCCCCGGACGGGAGCACCGCCACCCACCAGGGCGGCGGACGGGCAGCGGCAGCATCGGGCACGCTGCACGCCGGGGACTCCGGCCCCGCCGTCGCACGGCTCCAGCAGCTGCTCTTCGGTCAGGGCAAGACGTACGTCGCGGTGACGGGCACCTTCGACAGCGCCACCGTGCAGGCCGTCCGCGAGGTGCAGCAGGAGCGTTCGATCACCGCGGACCCTGCCGGGGTGTACGGTCCGGCCACCCGGACCGCGCTGGAGCAGAACTGACACTGGACCAGCACTGACACTGGACCAGCACTGACACTGCGCCGGCCGGGGCTTCGCGCAGACCGTCGGGGTCGCGGGCCCCGGGTCCGAGCGTCGGCCCGGCGCGGTCCGGGTTGTCACATCACCGCGTGGGCGAGGCGGAGCAGGCCGCTGCGCATCCGCTGTTCGCCGAGTTCCGGCAGGAGGGCGGCGACGTGGTCGGCCGCGAGGCCTGCCAGCAGGGCGTGGGCGGCCTGGTCGGGGTCGGGGGCCGTGGCGAGCAGGATCGCCAGATGGCGGTGCCAGAACCGGTAGGCCCCGATCCGGTACCGGGCACCCGGGGTGGCGGTCTCGGACATCCGGACCAGGGCCAGGTGCTCCAACAGGTAGCCGAAGTAGGCGTTGACGAAAGCGTCGAGCCGCTCACCGGCCGGGGCCCCGGGGCCGAGCGGGGGCGGCCCGTGCAGGATCCCCTCCTGCAGGACGCGTTCCCGGGCGTCCAGCAGCGCGGCGGCCAGCCCGGACTTGTCGCCGAAGCGGCGGAACAGCGTGCCCTTGCCGACACCGGCGGCCGCAGCCACCTGGTCCATGGACACCGCCTCGACGCCCTGCTCGGCGAACAGCCGGGCGGCCGCCTCCAGCACCGCGGCCCGGTTGCGGGCCGCGTCTGCGCGCTCCTTGGGCGGCGGCGTGCGCAGCAGGTCGAGCGGGACTGCCGAAACGGACTGCGGTCCGTTACTGTCGTGAGCCATAAGAGGACTGTAGTCCGATTCCCTTGGAGGTAGCGACATGACCGCACTCATCACCCGCGACGAGCTGGCGGCAGCGATCAAGGCCGACGCCGTGACCGTCGTCGACGCGCTCGGCGGTGAGTACTACGCCCGGCAGCACCTGCCCGGCGCCTTGGCGCTGGCGCCGGCCGACGTGGACGCCCGGGCGGCCGCCCTGCTCCCCGACCGCGGTGCCGCGATCGTCACCTACTGCTCCAACCCGGCGTGCCCGAACAGCGGACAGGTCGCCGGCCGCCTCACCGCCCTCGGCTACACCGATGTCCGCAAGTACCGCGAGGGCATCCAGGACTGGGTCGAGGCGGGGCTCCCCACCGAAAGCGCCTGAGCGGGGCCGGGAGGGGCGACGACCCGTACGACGTCCACGCCCCTCCCGGCGCAAGTCTCAACGCGGCCAGGCCCCGTACGGCCCGGCAGCTCAGCAGCTCGGCGGCCCGGCGGCCCGGCGGAAATTGAGCGGCGGTGCGGTGCCGGGTCTGCGAGGCTGGCCCGTCAGTACGTCCGACCCCGGACCGTCGCAGCCCGCATCGGAGCGTCCAGTGATTCCGTCCCGCCTGGTCCCGTTCCTCGATCAGTTCGACTTCGCGCACCGGCGTCTCGCCGACCGGATGTCGGGACCTGCCCTGGACAGCGGCGACGGGACGGAGATCCCGGTCGGCGCGATGACCGGCGAGGAGTACCTCTGGGAACCGGTGCCGGACTGCTGGTCGCTGCGGCGGCGGGCGGACGGGCCGGGGCCGCGTGCGACCTTCCTGGCCGGAACGGGTGAGTGGGGGCGGGATGCCGCGTCCTACCCGCACCCCTGGCCGCCGCCGTTCACCACGATCGCCTGGCGCCTGAGCCACCTCACCGAGATGCTCACCCTGCGCGCCGACCACACCGCCGGCAGCCACTCCCTGACCAGGGACGACCACCCGGTCCCCGCGGACGCAACAGCAGCGGTCGCCGCCCTCGACGCCGGGGCGGCCGCCTGGCGCAAGGCGCTGCTGGGCGTCGACGACCGCGACCTGGACACCGTCGGACTCTGCACCTATCCGCACGGCAGCGACCCGGAGGAGCCCTTCCTCGACATCGTCTGGTGGGTCAACCAGGAACTCCTGCACCACGGCGCCGAGATCGCCCTGATCCGCGACCTCTACCGCGCACACCGGTCGCGACCGCGCACCGGGCAGGTCCTGGGCTGACGGGATGACGGCATTCCCGGGCTTCGGCGAGCTGGTGGCGCGATTGTCGGACCACCTGCGGCTGGACACCGCTGCCCTGGCCCGGTCGGCCGGGCTCCCGGCGCCCGAACTCCGCGCCGTATTCGACGGCTTGACACCCACCGGTGCACAGCTCCGACGGCTCGCACCCGCCCTCGGCCTGCACACCGCGGACCTCTTCGCGATCGCCGACGTGGTGGTGCCGGACGAGCTGAGCCCTTTGGACCGGAATGCCGCACCGCGGATCCCCCGGCTCGTCGGCACGGCCGTGGTCCTGCCGCAGGAACGCAGGGACGAGTTGCAGCGGTTCGTCCGGTCACTGCCGCAGGAGCCCCGCGTGCGGCCCGTCCCGGAACCGCGGCCCTATGAGCGGTACGAGCACGGGGGCGGCGGTGCCCTGCTGATGCGCATGGCGGCGAACCGGAACCTCGGCCGGACTGCCGCGGCCCGCACGTTCCTCCTCCTGACCGGCCGGTACTGGTCCGCAGCCACGTACGGAGCCGTCGGCCGCGGCCGCATCCCGCTCACCCCGGACCTGGTGGCCGACTTCGCCACCGTCCTGGGAATCCCCACCGGCATCCTGGCCGCGCTGACCGGCATCGAACCGGCCGGCGCCGCCCCGGCACAGGATCGGGCGACGACGTACGCTGCCGAGATCATCTGGGACGCCCGCCGTCTGTCCGCCGACCAGCTCCGGAGGTGCACTACGGTGGCGCAAGCCCTGAAGCAGCACTGACGCGCGCGGCAGTTCCCTCCACGGCCTCGACCCGCCGCGCCGAAACGGTGTTACCCGCCCGCTCGGCCCGCCCTCCGCCGTCCACGACGGCGCTCGTCCGTGGCCTGACGATCACCGGGCAGGAGGTCCACAGCTCCGCACCGGCCGTGATCAACTCCAGGACGGCGCGCCGCTCGTCGGGAGTCCACCCGGGGCACTCGCCCCCGAACAGCTTCTCGTAGGCGCTGTTGTGCACCGCACCCTGTCGGGGCAGCCGGTCGACCGCGTCGAGCCCGCGGGCGAGGTCCTCGAAGAAGTTCCACGCGCTCAGCACCGGGCCCGGTGGTACCTGCCGGCGGACCGGGTCCGCCAGCCAGTGCTGGACGCGGGCGAGTTCCAAGGTGTTGGCCGAACAGGTGGCCAGGCCGTGGCCCCGTCGGCTCGCGTACAGGCGAGCCTGCCGCACGGTCACGAACAGCGGCACGCAGCGGCGACCGCCCTCCGCCAGGGCCGCGACCCGGTCGGGTTCATCGCCCCCGCCGATCCACAGGACCACCCCGCTGCGGCCGATCCCGCGCACGCGATAGGCGTAAGGACTCTCGCACTCGCCGCCGCAACGTCCGACTGCGCACCCATCCGCCGACTCGATCTCCGACACGCCCCCACACTGACACGGCCCTGCACCGGCACGCACCGACGCACGGCGACGACATCAGGCGTCCGCGGCGCATCGGCTGATCGTCAGACCGGTCTGCGCGCGATCGATACGATCACGTCATGACAGCGGACGAACGAATCAAGCAGGCCGAACTCCTCTACGAACGTGCCGTTTTCGGCGGCGAGAGCAGTGCACTCGCCACCGCCGACCGGGGCCTCGACGGGGTCGAGGCCGACCTCGCGCTGGCCCGCGGCCGGGTGATCCACGCCCGCTTCCTGGAGGAGCGGGTCGAGGACGTGCGGGAGCTGGAGCACTTCGAGCGTGCGGCGGAACTGTACGGGCGGCTGGGCGACGTGCGGGGCGAGGGCGAGGCGGTGTTCTGGGTGGGCGCCTTCCACCAGGTGGTCCGCGACGACACCGGGACCGCCCTTCCCTCGTTCGAACGTTCCCTGGACCTCGCCACCCGGGCCGGCGACCGGCTGACGGCGTCCTACGCCCTGCGGCACCTCGGCTTCGCCGAGCACATGGCCGGCCGGCTCGACGAGGCCCGTACGCACTTCGAGGAGTCCACCCGGCTCCGCCGGGAGCTGGGATTCCTGCCGGGGGTCGCGGCGAACCTGATCGGGCTCGCCCACCTCGCCGCCCAGCAGGAACGACGCGACGACGCGGCCGCACTGCTCAAGGAAGCCACGCAGCTCGCCGAGAGCACCGAGTCCCACGGCGTGCTGCGCTGGGTGGCGGCGGCCCGCACGGAGCTCGACCTGCCGTGAGGCACCCGCCGACGTCCGGAGCCGGAACCCGAGCCGGGGCCGGGGCCGGGGCCGGGGCCGGACCGGGGCCAGGGCCAGGGCCTCAGGCCGTCAACTCGGCGCGGACGAAGTCGCGCAGTTCACCGTCGTCGATGTCCGCCGCGTCCGCGGAGCGCAGCCGGATCGTCGCCTTCCCGCTCACCAGCGTCGGATGCCGGGAGGTGAAGCCGGCATCCCGGTCCGCGCCCCACCCGTAGATCGAGATCCCGTGCTGCCACGCCCCGATGTGGAGCTTGCGGCTGCCGACCCGGTAGGTCGGCATCCCGTAGGCGAGCACCGGCACCGTCCCGGGGAACTCCTCCACGATCAGCCGGTCCACCCGGTCGAACAGCGGCCGGTGCTCGGGGTCGATCCCGTCGATGTACGAGCGAACATCAGCGTCCATGCCGCCCATTCTGATCGCACACCCGCCCCTGCCGCCCGTCTCCGGCGCCCGCGAGCGGTGCCCGGTCCCGATCCCGATCCCGCCCCGATCCCGGTGCACGGTCGGGGCGCCCGATCCCGGTGCACGGTCGGGGCGCCCGATCCCGGTGCACGGTCGGGGCGCCCGATCCGGTCCGCCGTCACCGCAGCATCGGGCGGCGGCGGACCTCGGTGGTCACACCTGGCCGGTGAGGGGTGCGAGCGCGGTGCGCAGGTCGTCGGGGTGGCGAAAGTGCAGGGCCGTCATGCCGACGGCGCGGGCCGCTGCCACGTGGCCGGGGGTGTCGTCGACGAACAGGCAGCGCTCGGGTGCGGCGCCGACGCGGTCCGCGGCGGCCAGGAAGACCCGGGGGTCCGGCTTGGCGGCGCCGATGCGGGCGGTGTTGACCACGGTGTCGGCGAGGTCGGCGAGCCCCTGGCGGGCGAGGTCGTGCTCCAGGCGAGTGGTGCCGTTGGAGACCAGGGCCACCCGGGCGTGGGCGCGGGCGGCGGTCAGCAGGGCCACCACCTCCCGGTCCACCTCGGGGAGCTGCTCGGACCAGGCGGCGACCACCGCGTGCGCCAGGTCCGGTCCGCAGACCGCCGCCAGGTCCTCGGTGACGGCGGTGCGCCACTCGGCATCGGTGACGGCGCCGGTCACCGCGGGGTGCAGCCTCGCCGGGGCGAACGCGGCGCCCAGGAGAGTGCCGGGCGGCAGGCCGTGGGCCCGGTCCAGGGTGTCCGCGGGCGGCCAGTGCCGCAGGACCCCGTCGATGTCGCAGAGCACGGCGTCGAACGGCCCTCCCTCGGGGCCGGATTCGGGCCGGGAGGAAGCCGTCCGGGCGGCGGGGGCCGAGGCGGTGTCCGTCATACCCCGAGCCCTCCGGCGACCGTGAGCTCCTGCGCGGTGAACTCGCCGGTCAGCAGGGGCATCGCCGTCCGGATCGCGGCCGCCGTCTCGGGCAGTTTCAGCGAGGCGTCGTGGTGCTCCTTGCTCTCCCAGACCTCGGTGACCCAGATGATGTCCGGGTCGGTCTCCGACACGTTCACCACGTACAGGTGGCAGCCGGCCGCCCGCAGGCCGTCGGCGCCGCCGAGGAGGATGTCCACCACCTCGTCGCGGTGGCCGGGCCTCACCCGCATCGATCCGATATAGCCGTAGCGCACGCCGTGTCCTTCGGGGGTCGGTGCGGCCGCCGTGCTCCGGGTCGCGGTGGCGGGCGGCCCTGACGGTCCGTCGCCGGTGACCCTACGCGCCGCGGCCCGCGACCGGAACCCTCGCCACGGCGGGGCCGGGCGCGGTCACCAGGCGTCGCCGTCGCGCCAGTCGCAGGCCAGCTCCCCGGCGAGGTCGAGCGGCACCTCGGTGGCGGGGTGCAGCGGCAGGACGAGGATCCAGCCGTCCTCGTCGGGGGTGCGGACGACGCCGTGCGGGGTGAGCGCGCAGGTCGGGCCGAGCCAGCTCTGCCAGCCGCGGGCGGCGTAGAAGGCGACGGCCTGTTCGGTGCTGCCGAGGGCGGCCAGGTCGTAGGCGCGGCGCGCGACCCGCTCGAGTTCGGCCATCATCGCGGCGCCGTAGCCGCGCCCGCGGGAGCCGGCGCGGACGGCGACGCCCTCCACGTAGCCGGTGCGCAGGGCACGGCCCGCGTGCAGCAGGCGGCGCTGGACCAGCGCGGCGTGGCCGACGAGCTCGCTGCCCTCCCAGACCAGTGCATGGACGCCGCCGAGGCAGTGCTCCCAGTCCTCGTCGGTCATCTCGGGGGCGAAAACCTCGTCGAGAAGCCCGCGGGCCGCGGCGAGCGTCTCCTCGTCGAGGTCGGCGGTGTGCAGAACGGCGGTGCGTACCAGGGACACCCGGGCCATGTGCGCCATCCTCGCACCGGGCCATGGGCCCGGCGAGCCGTTTTCCGGCCTGCCGGTGCAGCGGCGGCCGCCGGAGGGCGGCCCGGGCGGGGGCGTCACGCGGGCCGCGGCGGTTGCAGCGCGAGAACGGACGGTACGCGGTCGGGGGCCGCCAGCCGCAGCAGGCCGTGCCCGATCCCGGCCACGCCGACCATCAGGGAGGGGCTCTCGACGCCGCGCGGCAGGCCGCACACCCAGCCCCGGCGGTCCAGGTCGTCGAGCACGGCGGCGGCCCGGCGGGCGTCCGGCTCGCCGGCGACGGCCAGGACGTCGAGGTTGCCGAGGTCGCCGTGGCAGAGCGAGAAGTCCCGGCCGAAACCGTCGGCGGCGACGGTGGCGAGCGCGGCCTTCCGTTCCGCACGCAGCTCCGGGTCGTCCAGCAGGTCGGCGGTCTCGGCCCGGGCGAGTGCGGCGCCCGCCGCGCCGTGGCACCACAGCACGGGGTAGGAGGGGCCGTCCGGGGTGCCGTCGGCGCGGACGTCGCGCCAGTTCCCGGCGGCCGGGTCGTAGAGGGTGCGCTCGTGGACGAGGGCGGCGTGCGCGAGGTCGGCGAACCGCCGGTCGCCGAGCAGCCGGGCGGCCCGGGCGAGCGCCCAGGCGATGCCGGAGCAGCCGTGGGCGAAGCCGGCCAGCGGGCGGCCGGCGGTCGCGGCGAGCGGTTGCGGCAGCCAGCCGGTGCCGCCCTCCGGGTGGGGGCGGCCCTGCTCGGCCAGGTGCGCCGCGCAGCGGGCGAGGGCGTCGGTGACGGCTGCGCCGGGGCGGACGGCGGCCCAGGCGGCGAGTCCGCCGATGGTGCCGGCGCTGCCGCTGACGATGTCGTACCAGGTGTCGTCGGCGGCGGTGGCCGCGGCCCGGGCGACCAGGGTGTCGCCGAGTGCGGCGAGTTCCGGGTCGGGCCGGTCGGCGGTCAGCTGGGCGAGGGTGTAGAGCAGGCCGCCGGTGCCGGTGAGTCCGCCGCCGAGGCGGTCGGCGCGGCGGCGGATCTGCCGCCGGAGGGTGGCGGTGGCGGCGTCGGCCGCGGCGCGGTGGGCGGGGTCGCCGGTGAGGTGGGCGAGGCGGTCGAGGAAGAGCACGACACCGCCGGTGCCGCTGTAGAGGTCGGGTCCGAGTTCGGCGGGGACCCACCGGCCGGGCGGGGCCCAGTTGGGTCCGGTCCAGGCGAGGTCGCCCGGCCCGCGGTAGGCCCGGCGCAGCAGGTGGTCTGCGGCGTCGGCGGCCTTGGCGAGGGCGCGTGCGGCGACGGCGCTCGCGGCGGCGTCGGGTACCGCGCCGGGTTCGGACGTGGACGCAGGTGCGGGAGCGGACACGGTGCGCACGGTGGCGGCGGTCGGCAGGCCGGCAGTGGTGCGACGCGGTTCGGCGGCGCCGTCGGCGGTGGTGACGGAGAGCCGCAGCAGCTGGCGCTGGCGGGCGAGGTCGTCGGGGCCGAACGCGTCGAGTTTGGCGAGGGCGGCGTCGAGTGCCGGCCGGTCGGTGACGCCGGGGATGCGGACGCCGGCCGCGGAGCGGGCATCGGTGCTGTCGGGGCGGATGGTGAACACCGGGACGTCGTTGTTCCACAGGTCGGCCCGCTCGTGCGGGACGAAGGCGGCGATGCCGTCCTCCCAGGCGGCGAGCGCCCAGAGCCGGTCGAGGTGGCGGTCCTGGTCGAGCGCGTCGCGCAGCAGGTCGGGGTGGCAGGCGGTGGCGAGCAGGCTGCGGTACTCCAGGGTGTCGCGGCGCAGCAGCCTGGTCTCGTCGCCGGCGAACGCCGTCAGCAGGCCGCGGACGTGCGTCCGGTCGGCGAGCAGCAAGCGGTACGCCTCGGTGAAGCCGGCGTCGAGGTCGTCGGCGTGGTCGGCGAGGTGCAGCGGCCGGCCGGGCGGCACCGGGCGGCTGCCGGGGGCGTCGACCGGGGCGGGGCGGTACTCGATGCGGATGTCGTCGGTGCCGAGGCCGACCACCTCGGGGGCGGGCCGGGGCGGCAGCCGTTCCGGGTCCCAGCCGAGGGCGGACAGGTCGGTTCCGCCGTTGCCGTCCTCGTCCCACATGCGCTGCGGGAGGAGGCCGGAGCGCAGGACGGAGTGGGCGGCGTCGTGGCGGGCGAGGCGTTCGGCGTGCCCGAGGTCCTTCTCGGGTTCGCGCAGGTCGGGGTGGAGGAGGGCCTCCAGGTCGATGAGGACCGGCTGGTCGCCGACGGCGAGCAGGTTCTGGGCGTGGCAGTCGACGGCGTCGGTGAGGTGGAGCAGGGCGGTGAGGGTGCCGGCGCGGTGGTAGAAGGCGCGCAGTTCGGTGTCGTCGCGGCAGGGTCGGGCGGTGAGGTGGGCCATCCAGCCGTAGCCGTCGCGGGTGAGCAGCGGCACTTCCAGCAGGGGCAGCCGCAGGTGCGGGTTGAGGCGGCGGAGCAGCTGCTGGAAGTGTGCGTCGACGTCGAGCGGGCGCGGTTTGTAGATGATCCGGGTGCCGTCGGCGAATTCGAGGCCGGTGACGGTGGCTCCGCCGCGGTGGGCGTCGCCGAGGCCGGTGCGGATCGCGGTGAGCGGGCCGGGGTCGGTGCCTTCGGCGAAGGTGCGGACGAGGTCGGGCAGGTCGGCGGCCAGCCGGCGCAGCAGGGTGAGTGCGTTGTCGGCCCACTGGTCGGCTGCGGTGGCGAGCCTCCGGGCGAGGACGGGGTGTTCGGCGAGGATGCGGACGGCTTCGGCGGGGTCGGCGATGGTGCGCAGGAAGTGCTGGTAGCGCTGCTGCGGGGTGTCGCCGGTGAGGCGTCCGGTGAGCCGGGCGACGTGGAGTTCGACGATGAGGGTGCGGACGGCCATGGCGTGCGCGGTGCCGGTGAGGGCGGGCAGCAGCCGTGCGGTGAGCTCGTCGGGGGTGCCGAGCGGGGTCCGGCCGAGGGTGGCCGCGCCGGCGGTGAGGCGGTCGCGCGCGGCGGCGAGCAGCGGGGCGGCGAGGGCGGCGAAGGGGTGCTCGTCGGGGATCGGCAGCGCGGTGGCGCCGGGGGCCTGCTCGTAGGCGTCGGCGAGGCGGTCGGCCCAGGGTTGCGGGCCGAGGCGGTCGGCGAGGTGGTCGGGGTCCTCGCCCAGGAGTCGGCCGAGGTCGTCGGGGTGGAGCCCGTCGGCGGCCAGTCGGCGTTCGAACCAGCCCGGGGTGTCGAACGGGCGCTGGGCGCGCCAGCGTTCGGCGGCCCGGTCGGCGCGTGCCGCCCGGTCGGCGCGTGCGGCGCGTTCCGGGTCGGTGCCCGGCTCGGTGTGCGGGCCGGTGCCGGGCGGGGTCGGTGCGGGGCGGCCGCGGTCGGCGAGCGCGACGGCCCTGGCCGCGGCACGGCGCAGCTCGGCGGTGTCCACCACGGTCGGGCGCCTTCCTCGAACGGATCGGTGGGTCCGGCCCGGGGGCGGGGGGGGGGCGGCGGGGGCGGCGG
>NZ_JBHWBW010000057.1:8367-26253 GCF_042735675.1 Kitasatospora sp. NPDC059571 | reverse complement strand
GGCGCCCCCCGCGCCCCCGCGCGGCGCGCCCCCCCCCTCAACCGCCGCGGCGCGGCTGCGCGCGGCGCCCCCCCCCCCCCCCAGGCCAGGAGGCCGGCCGGGAGGGTCCCCGGCCGGATCAGCTCGTGCTCCGGGGTGTCGACCACCACCCGCAGGACGGCGGCGGGCAGCTCCGGACGGGTGTCGGCGCGGGCGGCGAGGATGCCGGCGGCCTCCATGTCGACCGCCAGTGCGCCGCGCTGGTGCAGGGCGCGGCGCTCGGCGCCGCGCACCACGTGGTCGGCGGTGTGGTGCAGGCCGATGTGCGTGGTCAGGCCGTGCGACTGCAGGGCCTTGGCCATCGCCCGGCCGGACTCGAGGGCGAAGACGTGGCCCTCGGCGTCGCGGACGGCGTCGGCCACGATCACGTCGCCGGGCCGCACGCCGGGGGCCACCGACGCGCCGAACCCGGCCACCACCAGGGCGCCGTAGCCGCCGCGGCCGAGGACCGCGCGCACGCTCTGCCCGGCGCGGCGGCGCCCGATGCCCGTCCGGACCAGGACCGGGGGGCCGCCGGCCCCGTCGGCCCAGTCGCCGCCGCGCAGCGCCCAGGCCTCCGGTCCGAGCGCGCAGAGCACGAGCAGGGGGTCGCCGGTCATCGTTCTCCTCCGCTCGTCGTGCCGTGCAGTGACGTTCCGGCACGGTGCCCGCCGACGCCCGCGCCGACCGGCTGCCCGGTGACGTACCGGCCGAGCGCAGTCACCGGGAAGACCAGGCGGTAGAGGTGGTAGTTGATCGAGAAGTCCCAGGGGAAGCCGGTGCCGGTGAACTGGGGTTCGTCCCAGGTGCCGTCCGGCCGCTGGGTCCGGGCGAGCCAGCGCACCCCGCGCTCGACCGCTGCGCTGTGCGCGCCGTCCGGCCCCTCGCCGGCGGCGAGCAGCGCCATCAGGGCCCAGGCGGTCTGCGAGGCGGTGGAGTCGCCGCGCCCGGCCCAGGTGGCCGGGTCGTCGTAGGAGCGCATGTCCTCGCCCCAGCCGCCGTCCGGGTTCTGTCTGCTCTCCAGCCAGTGGACCGCGCGGCGGACCGCCGGGTGGTCCTGCTCGATCCCGGCCGCGACCAGGGCGGGCAGCACCGAGCCGGTGCCGTAGATGTAGTTGGTGCCCCAGCGGCCGAACCAGGATCCGTCGGGCTCCTGGTTCTCCAGCAGCCAGGCGACCCCGCGCAGCGTGCGCGGGTCGCGGGCGCGGCCGACCTCGGCGAGCATCTCCACGACGTGCGCGGTGACGTCGGCCGACGGCGGGTCGATGACCTCGCCGAAGTCGCAGAACGGCAGCTTGTTGGGGAGCGGGCTGGTGTTGTCCACGTCGAAGGCACCCCAGGCCCCGTTGCGGGACTGCATGCCGAGGCTCCACTCGACGCCCCGGCGCACGGCGCCGGTCAGCCGGGCCGGCTCGGGGTGGGCGACCCGCCGCAGGGCGAGGACGACCTCCGCGGTGTCGTCGATGTCGGGGTAGGTGTCGTTCTGGAACTCGAACGCCCACCCGCCGGGGGCCAGCCGCGGGCGCTTCACCGACCAGTCGCCGGGGGTGGTGATCTCCTCGCCGAGCATCCAGTCGGCGGCCCGGACCAGCGCGGGATGGTCGGCTGGCAGGCCCGCGTCGCGCAGCGCGACGGTGGCCAGACAGGTGTCCCAGACCGGGGACTGGCAGGCCTCCAGCCAGCGCCGGCCGTCCTCGGTGTGCACGGTGAAACCGTCGAACGCGTCCATCCCGGCCTTCATCACCGGGTGGTCGAGCCCGTAGCCGAGCAGGTGGAGCGCGATCAGCGAGTAGACGGCCGGCGGCTGGATGCCGCCCCAGCAGCCGTCGGCCTCCTGCCGGTCGACGATCCACCGGCCCGCCCGGGCGAGCGCGACCCGGCGCAGCGGCCGCACCGCGTAGCGGTGGTAGTGGTGCATCAGCCGGTCGAGGCGCTGGAAGAGGCCGTCCCAGGTGGCCGCGGGCGCGAGCGGCCGGACGCGGTGCGGGTCGGCCGGGTCGGTGTGGAGTTCGGTGAGGGTGAACGGCCCGGGCCGTACCGGGCGGTGTGCGGAGACCACGGTCAGCGGCACGATGGTCTGCCGGGCCCACTGGCCGAAGGCGTAGATGTTGAGCGGTGCCCAGCGGGGCAGGAAGAGGATCTCGGGTGGCAGCTCGGGGAGTCTGTCCCACGGCCACCAGCCGAAGAGGGCCAGCCAGATCCGGGTGAAGACGCGGGTCGCGGCGATGCCGCCGGACTCCCGGACGTACCGGGCCGCGGCCTGCATGTGGGGGGCGTCGGGGGTGTCCCCGGCGAGTCTCAGGGCGACGTACGCCTCGACGGTGGTGGAGAGCTCGGGCGGCCCGCCGTGGAAGGTCGCCCAGGTGCCGTCCGCGCGCTGCTGCGAGCGGATCCAGGCTGCCGTGGCCCGGGTCTGGTCCGCGGTGCGGACCCCCAGGAACTCGCGCAGTAACAAGTCCTCGGCGTCCATGGTGACGTTGGTCTCCAGGTCGCCCTTCCACCAGCCCTCCGGGCTCTGCAGTGACAGCAGGTGGGCGGTGGCCCGCTCCAGCGTCTCCGCGACCGGCACATCGTCAGATGGTCCTACCGCAGTCGGGGCGTCGGCGGGGACTGCGGCGTCGGGGGGCGGAACGGGGCCGTCCGGCACCGGCACCTGCCGGGCGGTCACCCGGTCAGGTGCCACTCGGCGGTCACCCACCGCGACCGGCTCGGAATCGTACTCGGGGTCGAGCCGGCCGCCCGCGGTTGCTGTCAATTCACGTCACCTCTCTCGTACCACCACGAATTCGGCGAGTGCGACGAAGTGCTCGTGCACCTCGTCGGTCATCGGCACCTCGTCCAGTGCGGCGAGGGCCGTGCGGTGCTGGCGGCGGGCCTCCTCCTGAGTCCAGGCCCGGCCACCCGCCTCCTCGATCAGGCCGGCGCGGGCGGCGAGCTGCTCCTCGCTCTCCTCGCCCCGGCCCTTCGGGTCGGCGAGCTCTTCGGCCAGCCGGCGGGAGGCGGCGCCGCCCTCGGCGAGCGCGGCGCAGACCGGCAGCGACTTCTTGCGCTGGCGCAGGTCGCCCCAGTGCGGCTTGCCGGTGACCTCGGTGGCGCCCCAGATCCCCAGCAGGTCGTCAACGGCCTGGAAGGCCAGGCCGAGGTGGTAACCGTAACGCTGGAGCGCGTCGGACACCCGGTCGTCGGCGCCGGCCAGGACGGCGCCGATCGCGGCGGAGGCCGCCAGCAGGGCGCCGGTCTTGCCGCCCTCCATCTGCAGGCACTCCTCCACGGTGACCACGTCGCGCTGCTCGAAGGCGACGTCCATGGCCTGGCCGTCGATGAGCCCGCGGGTGGCGGTGGTGATCAGCCGGACGGCGCGCGCGGCGTCCGCCGCACTCGCCCCGCCCGTGACGGCAGCGTCCAGCAGCACCTCGGTGCCCAGCGTTGCGAGGGCATCGCCGACCAGGATCGCCTGGGCCGGGCCGAAGACCGTCCACGCCGTGGCACGGTGCCGTCGGGTCTCGTCACCGTCCATCAGATCATCATGGAGCAGGGAGAAGTTGTGCACCAGTTCAACGGAGACCCCTCCGGGCACTCCCACCTCGGGCGATGCACCGGCCGCCTCCGCCGACAGCAGGGCCAGCGCGGGACGCACGGCCTTGCCGCCGTCGCCCGCGGCCGGGTTGCCGGCCCGGTCGATCCAGCCGAAGTGGTACGCCCCGACGGTGTCCATGGGTGCCGCCAGACGGGCGACGGCCTCGCGCAGCGACGGGGTGCACATGGTCCGGCCGCGCGCCAGCAGGTCGAGCACCGACGGGGTGTCCTTCACCGAGCCGCCGGCCTGGGTGCGAGCCTCCACGAACGTTCCCTCTCCATGCGTAGGCCCGGCCGGTGCGGTCGGCAGGCCCGGTGTGTTCTCAGTCGTGATGGGGCGGGCCGTCATCGCGGCCACCGCCCGTCGCCCCGGTCGGCGGGCAGCCGCCGCCCGGAGCCGGCGAGTGCGGCGTCGGCCGCGGCATGGCCGCTGCGCACCGCGCTCTCCATGGTCGCGGGCCACCCGGTGGCCGTCCACGAGCCGGCCAGCAGCAGGCCGGGGACGTCCGTCCGTGCGGCGGGCCGCAGTGCGGCGGTGCCCGGGGCCGGGTCGAAGGTGGCCGTCCGCTCGCGGGTGACGAAGAAGTCCAGCACCCGCGCCTCCCGGGCGCCCGGGATCAGCCGCGCCAGCTCCGGCAGGTAGCGGCTGCGCAGCTCGGCGACCGGCAGGTCGATCTCGTCCTGCACGGCCGACTGCGACAGGGCCAGGTACTGGGCGCCCGGCACCGCCAGCCCGGAGTGCGCCGTCCGGTCGAAGACCCACTGCACCGGGGAGCCGAGCGCCGCGAAGAACGGGCGGCGCAGCAGCCGGCGGTCGTAGACCACGTGGACGTTGAGGATCGGCGCGGTGCCCAGCTCCGCCAGGCGGTGCTGGGCCGGGATCGAGCCGGGCGGCAGCAGCGCGGCGGCAGCGTCCTGCGCGCCGGCCAGCACCACGGTGTCCGCGGTGAGCAGCTCGCCGTCGTCCAGCCGGACGGCGTGCCGCTCGGCGGGCTTGAGCTCGACCGCCCGGGTGCGCAGCCGGACCTGGACGCCGGCCCGCTCCAGCTCGGCCAGCGCGGCGTCGTGGTGGATCTCGCCGAGCGGGACGTTCGCCATGCCGATGTCGGAGGCCCCGGGGTCGGAGAGCAGGCCGGTCTTGAACACCATCGCGGCCAGCGCGAGCGAGGTCTGCTCCGCGGTGGCGTTGAGGGTGGCGACGCCCACCAGGTCCCACAGGGCGGCGACGGTGGCCGGGGTCTGGCCGTGCCGGCGCAGCCACTCGCCGAAGGAGAGCCCGTCCAGCGCCGGGTCGGCCAGGTCGAGCGCCTTCAGGGCGAGCGCGGCGCGGACCACCCGCAGCCGGTCGGCGGGGCCGAGGTGCGGGTACGACGCGAGGCTGGCGGCGAGGTGCAGCGGCACCGGCAGCCCGGCCCGGCGCAGCCGGCCGAAGGTCCGCCGGCCGGCGGCGTCCACCCCGAGCACCGGGACGTCCAGCCGGGGCTGGAGATCCACCAGTCGGCCCGCACCCAGGCGGTCGATCAGGCCGCGGTACGCGGTGCAGCAGCGCAGATACACGTGCTGCCCGTTGTCGACGGTGAGGTCACCGCGGCGGAACGAGAAGGCCAGGCCGCCGAGGCGCGGCCGGGTCTCCAGCAGGGTGACCCGGTGGTCGGCCTCGGCCAGCCGCAGGGCGGCGGTGATGCCGGCCAGGCCGCCGCCGACCACGACGGCGGCGGGGCGCTCCGCCGGCGTCCGTGTCGTCATGCTCCGCACCCCCTGCCGTGGTCCCGACGCTTCCTGGTGGACAACAACACCGCATCCGTCCGTGATTCCCTGTTGACACAGCGTGACATACCTGGCGAAAGAATCAAGAACGCCCTCCGGCGAGCCCGGACAGCGCCACGTACGCCTTCTCCCAGCCCGGCAGGGAGACGCGGCCGCGCAGCACCGACTCCGGCTCCGCGGCGATCCGGCCGAGCAGCCGGTGGTAGATGCCGGCCATCGCGGCGGTGCAGGCCCGGCTGCGGCGGTCGAGCATGGGCAGCAGCCGCAGGCCCTCCTCGAAGGCGGCCTGGGCGCGCTGCGCCTCGAAGGCGACCAGCCCGGCGAAGTCGGCGCCGGGCGGCGGCACGGGCGAGCCGAAGCCGTCCTCGCAGCCGAACCGGACGAGGTCCTCGGTGGGCAGGTAGGTGCGGCCGTTCGCGGCGTCCTCGCGGACGTCGCGCAGGATGTTGGTGAGCTGCAGGGCCAGGCCGAGGGTGTCGGCGTAGCGCTCGCCGAGCTCGGGGTCCTCGCAGCCGTACACGCCGAGTGACAGCCGGCCGATCGAGCCGGCCACGCACCGGCAGTAGACCTTGAGGTCGTCGAAGGTCCGGTACTCGACGCCCTTGAGGTCCATCTCGACGCCGTCGATCAGCTCGTCGAAGCCGCCGAGCGGGATCGGGAAGCGCCGGGCGGCGTCCGCCAGCGCGACCTTGATCGGGTCGGTGTCGTCCTCGCCGACGCCGCCGGAGCGGATCTCCTCCAGCAGCGCGCGGGTGCGGCCCAGCTGCTCGGCCTTGCGCTCGGCGGGCAGGTCGCCGTCGCCGATGTCGTCCACCCGGCGCGCGAGGGCGTAGAGCGCGGACATGGCCAGCCGCTTGGGCTCCGGCAGCAGCCGGATGCCGTAGCTGAAGTTGCGGGCCTGCAGTCCGGTGACCGCCTCGCAGTACCGGTAGGCCGCCATGACCGGCGCCGACGCCAGTGGTGATGCCGCCACGCGGGCGTTCACCTTCCCTTCGCGAAGAGTGCCGCCGCCCGCAGCGCGAGGCGGCGCTTGTCCGGCTTCGCCTGCTGGGCGAGCACGTCGTACCCGGCGGCCCCGACGGCCTCCAGGGCCGCGTACCCGCCCGCGGTGAACCCCGCGAGCAGCAGCCGTAGCCTCCCGTGAACCGTACCCACCAGCGGCGCGCCTCGGTCCAGCAGGGTCCGGGCCCGGTCGGCCTCGTACGCGACCAGGTCGCGCACCCGCGGGGAGGCGGTCGGCCGGGCCAGGTCGGCCTCGGTGACGCCGTAGGCCGCCATGGCCTCGGCGGGCAGGTAGATCCGGCCGCGGCCGAGGTCCTCGGCGACGTCCTGGAGGTGCTCGACGATCTGCAGGCCGGTGCAGATGGCGTCGGAGAGGGCGACCCGCTCGGGGGTCGAGACCCCGGCGATGGCCAGCACCAGTCGGCCGACCGGGTCGGCGGAGAGCGTGCAGTAGCCGAGCAGGTCGTCGTGGGTGGCGTAGCGGGTGGTGGTCTGGTCGACGCGGTTGGCCTCGATCAGCCGCCGGAACGGCTCGGGGGTGACCGGGTGCCGCCGGGCGAGCGGGACGAGCGCGCGTATCAGCGGGTGGCGGGGCGGCTCGGCGGCGGCGTCGAGCGCGGCCTCGAAGGCCCGGTCGAGGTCGCTCTCCAGGGCGTCCAGCAGGCCGAGCCGGAAGGCCGTCGGGTCGGGGTCGGCCGCGCCGGCCGGGTCGGCCCCGAGCAGCTCGGCGACCCGCTCCGGCTCGGCGAGGTCGCCGTCGCCGGCGTCGTCGACCAGCCGGGCGAAGCCGTAGACCGCCATCAGGTCGGTGCGCCAGGCGGCGGGCAGGAAGGCCGGTGCGACCGGGAAGTTCTCCAGATCGGCCTTGTCCAGGGTGGTGTCGTCCGTTCGGGTGAGGCCCGTCCGGTCGCCGCCCACCCCAACACCATCCGTCTTATTGTCTGATTTGGCCGAAGCCGCCACTGCCGTCACTCCCCCGTTCTACACCGGTGCCGCCGCCGCGTCCGCGTCGGACACGCCTCCCGCACCCGGTCAGGGCATCCCTCACCACCGCACGGCACAGGGCCGGTGCCCCGGGGCGAACCCCGGGCACCGGCCCCGTCACGGGCAGCGATCAGCCCTGGTTGTGCTTCTCGTACGCGCGGACGACCTCGTCGGTGTGCCCGTCCATGATGAGCTCACCCTTCTCGATCCAGATGGTGCGCTCGCAGGTGTCGCGGATCGCGTTGTTGTTGTGGCTGACCAGGAAGACCGTGCCGGCCTCCTTGCGCAGCTCACGGATCCGGGCCTCGGAGCGGCGCTGGAACTTCTGGTCGCCGGTGGCCAGGGCCTCGTCGATCAGCAGCACGTCGTGGGTCTTCGCCGCGGCGATGGAGAACCGCAGGCGGGCCGCCATGCCGGAGGAGTACGTGCGCATCGGCAGCGAGATGAAGTCGCCCTTCTCGTTGATGCCCGAGAAGTCGACGATCTCCTGGTAGCGCGCCTTCACCTCGGCGGGGGACATGCCCATCGCCAGGCAGCCGAGGACGACGTTGCGCTCACCGGTGAGGTCGTTCATCAGCGCCGCGTTGACGCCCAGCAGGGACGGCTGGCCGTTGGTGTAGATGCCGCCGCGCTCGGTCGGCAGCAGGCCCGCGATCGCCGCCAGCATGGTCGACTTGCCGGAGCCGTTGGAGCCGATCAGGCCGACCGCCTCGCCCTTGTAGGCGGTGAAGCTGATGCCGCGGACGGCGTGCACCTCGCGGATGGCCGGCGACTTCTTGCGGGAGATGATCCGGCTCAGCGCCGAGGTGGCACTGCCCTTGCCGGAACCCGCGCCGTGCACCTTGTAGACGATGTGCACGTCGTCGGCGACCACGGTCGGCACGCGGGTCTCGCTGATCGCTTGGCCCATGGCGGGGTCTGCTCCTCGAACGGGGGTGGAAATGGTGTCAGCCACGGCCGTACTCCTCCTCGGCGCGCCAGAAGAACACGAAGCCCAGCACGAAGGCGCCGACCGCCCAGGCGAGGGCGATCGCCCAGATGTGGTTCGGCAGCGTCAGGTGGTGGTGCGGGTAGTAGTGCTTGCTGAAGGTGGTCGGCATGAACGCGTAGCGCATCAGGTCCATGTAGATGGACGCCGGGTTCCACGACAGCAGGGTCTTGGCGAACGGCGGCCAGTTCGCGATGGCGCCCTGGATGCTGTACATGACGCCCGAGATGTACATCCAGGTGCGCAGCAGGAACGGCATCAGCTGGGAGATGTCCGAGGTCTTCGAGCCGATCCGGGCCATGATCATCGCCAGGCCGGTGTTGAACAGGCACTGCAGGATCAGCGTCGGGATGATCAGCAGCCAGGTCATGCCCGGCATCTGGCCGCTCGCCATCACGATGCCCACCAGCACGACCATCGAGATCAGCAGCTGCTGGAGCTGGATGACGGTGAAGGCGACCGGGAGGCTGGCGCGCGGGAAGTGCAGCGCGCGGATCAGGCCCAGGTTGTCGGAGATCGACCGGGTGCCGGCCTGGATGGCGCTCTGCGAGAACTGGAAGACGAAGACGCCGATGCAGAGCCACGGGAGGTACTCGGGGATGCCGTCACGGGTCTTCATCATGACGCCGAAGACCAGGAAGAACACCGCGCAGTTCAGCAGCGGCGTCAGCACCTGCCACAGCTGGCCGAGCTTGGCCGTGGTGTACTGCGCGACCAGGCGGGCGGTGGCGAAGGCCACGATGAAGTGCCGCCTCGCCCACAGCTGCCGGATGTAGGCGGGCAGCGTCGGACGGGCGCCGCTGACCGTCAGGCCGTACTTGGCGGCCATCTCCTTTTGGGTCAGACCCGCGTCAGCCCCGGCGGGTGTGGAGAGGCTGACCTGGTCACTCACTGTCGACACATTCGTCCTTCACGGGATCGGAAGTCCGTTCCGCGGGGCGGTCCGGGTTGATCCACAGGGATCACGGGGGATATTCCGACCGGCAGTGGGGCTGCCGGCTACTGCCATCAGATAACGGGCGGCCGACCCAACCTGGTCAATCGCCATACAGTACGCCATCGCATCGGCCGTCGCGGACCGCAGGGCTCGCGCCAGCCGGCCTTGAACCCGCCCAGCCAGGCCTTCAGCGCGTCACCGGACGGGCGGCGGGCCACCGTGAGCAGGAACCAGGTCCCCAGATAGAGAGGCACCAGGGGGGCCGGAAGGTTCCGTCGGGCCAGCCACACGCGGTTGCGGGCCACGTTGTGGAAGTAGCTGGCGTGCCGCGCCGGCGACGTGGTGGGGTGGTGCAGCACCACGTCGGCGCGGTAGTCGATGGTCCAGCCGGCGTCCTGTGCGCGCCAGGCGAGGTCGGTCTCCTCGTGCGCGTAGAAGAACTCCGCCGGCAGCTGGCCCGCCTGCGGGAAGACCGCGGTGCGCACGGCACTGGCGCCGCCCAGGAAGGTGGTCACCCGGGAGGAGCGCAGCGGGTCGCTGGCGCGCAGCCGGGGGACGTGCCGGCGCTGGGTGACACCGGTCTCCGGGTCGGCGATCCGGAACGAGACGATGCCGAGCGCCGGGTCCTCGGTGAAGGCGCGGCGCAGCAGCTCCGCGGAGTCGCGGCCGGGCAGCAGGCCGTCGTCGTCGAGGAAGAGCACCACGTCGACGTCCCGGCCGTCCGGGCCGAACAGCTCGATGCCGACGTTGCGGCCGCCCGGGATGCCGAGGTTCTCGGCGGTCTCGGTGGCGCGGACGTCCGCGGGCAGGACGGGCAGCGGCGCACCGTTGGCGACCACCGCGATCTCCACCGGCGGGCCGTCCTGGGCGCGCACCGACTCGATGAGCGCGTTGAGCTCCGCGGGGCGGTTGCCCTGGGTGATGATGACGGCGCCCAGCCGCAGCGCGTCGCTCATCGCAGCCTGCTGGACAGGACGATGCTGAGCAGGTGGAGCACGGTCTGCAGCATGGCGATGGCGGCGAGCACCACGACGGCCAGGCGGGTGAAGTAGAGACCGCCGTGGACCGCGTCGGCGATGCCGGCCGCGAGGATGAAGAGCGAGGCCTCGACGGCGCCGACCAGGCGGTGGAACTTCAGCAGCGAGGCGGCCCGGCGGGCCTTGGCGACACCGGCCGAGCGCGGCACCGAGGCGCTGTCCTCGACGGCGGTCATCCCGCTGCGGGCGCGGGCCACGTCCACCAGGTCGGTCTCGGACTTGATCAGGATCGCGCCGAGGGCGGCCAGGGTGCCGAGGAAGGCCCACTGCCACGCGGCGGCGGTGCCCTCCTGGTGGAACAGGTCGGTCGCGCGCAGGCCCAGGCCGGTGAGCAGCGCGGCCTCGGACATGTAGTGGCCGACCCGGTCCAGGTAGACGCCGGTGAGCGAGGTCTGCCGGCGCCACCGGGCGACCTCGCCGTCGACGCAGTCCAGCAGCAGGTAGACCTGGATCAGCAGGGCGCCGAGCACGGCGCCGGCCAGGCCGGGGATCACCAGCGCGGCGCCGGCCAGGATGCCGGTCAGCATCATCAGGTAGGTCAGGCCGTTTGGCGTGATGAAGGTGACGGTGCTCAGCACGCGGGTGATCCGCAGCGAGATCTTCCGCATGTAGAGGCGGCCGGCCCAGTGCTCCGCGCTGCGGCGCTGGAGCATGCCCTCCGGGTGGATGACGGCGCGCAGCTCCTCGATGGAGGGCCGGCGGGTCAGGTCGACCGGGGGGCGGTCAGCGGTGGACTGATTGGACATAGTCGGCGTACGCGTCCCTGATGTCGGATGGGGAGAGGTCGAGGTGTTCCAGGATGGTGAAGCGTCCCGGGCGGGTGTTCGGGGCGTAGTGCACCGCCTCGGTGAACTCCGCCTCGGTGAAGCCGATCTGCTCAGCGGTGACCGGCAGGCCGTGGCTCGCCAGCCGGTCCGCGATCAGACCGGAGAGCTCGCGCTCGCCCCGCAGGAAGCTGGCGAACGCTGCGCCGAGGCCGCACTGCTCGCCGTGCTGGGCGGACCGCTTGGGGTACAGCACGTCCAGGGCATGCGAGATCTCGTGGCAGGCGCCCGAGGAGGGCCGGGTGCTGCCCGCGATGTTCATCGCGATGCCGGACAGTACCAGGGCTTCCGACAGGGCCAGCAGGAGGTCCTCGTCCTCCAGCGAACCGGGGTGGCGCAGCAGGTTCTCACCGGCCGAGCGGGCCATCGCGACGGCCAGGCCGTCGACCGGCTCGCCGGTGATCCGGTGCGAGAGCTCCCAGTCGGCGCAGGCCGAGATGTTGGAGACCACGTCGCCGATGCCGGCCGCGACGAAGCGCTGCGGGGCCTTGCGGATGACGTCGAGGTCGACCACGATCCCGATCGGGCTGGGCACCCCGTAGGAGCCGCGGCCGGCGTCGTTGTCCAGGGTCGAGACCGGGGAGCAGATGCCGTCGTGCGCGAGGTTGGTGGCGACCGCGACCAGCGGCAGTCCGACCCGGGCCGCGGCGTACTTCGCGGCGTCGATGATCTTGCCGCCGCCGAGGCCGACGATGGCGTCGAAGTGGCCGCCGCGCATCTGGTCGGCGAGGCGTACCGCGCTGTCCAGGGTGCCGTCGGCGACCTCGTACCAGGCGGCGCCCGGGAGCAGCGGTTCCAGCCGCTCCCGGAGCACCGTGCCGGAGCCGCCACTGATCGCCACCGCTATCCGCCCGGAGGCGGACAGCCGCTGGTCGGCGAGGATCCCGCCGAGAGCGTCGAGCGCGCCGGGGCGGATCTCGACGAAGAGCGGCGAGGGCAGCAGCCGGGTCAGTACTGGCACGCGATCTCCCGGGCGCGGGCGAGGTCGTCGTGGTTGTCGACCTCGACCCAGGAGACCTCGCCGATCGGCTGCACGTCGATGCGCAGGCCGCGGTTGACCATCTCCTGGTAGCCGTCCTCGTAGTACAGCTGCGGGTCGCGCTCGAAGGTGGCCTGCAGGGCGTCGGCCAGGGCGTCCTTGGCGGACGGGTTGATGACCGTCACGCCGATGTACTCGCCGGTGGCCTCGGAGGGGTCCATCAGCTTGGTGATGCGGCGCATGCCGAGGGCGGGGTCGACGACGACCTTCATCTCCTCGTCGGCGAGCTTCTTCACGGTGTCCAGGGCGAGCAGGATGCCGGGGGCGGTGCCCTCCGCGGTCAGCCGGGCGTTGCCCTCGATCATGGTGCGCTGCACGGACGCCGGGTGCACGGTGTCGCCGTTGGCGAGCAGCAGGCCCTCGCCGAACAGCTCGCGGGCGCACCACAGGGAGTAGGCGTTGTTCCACTCCTCGGCCTTGTCGTTCTCGACCAGGGTGAGCTTGACGCCGTACTTCTGCTCCAGCGCGTCCTTGCGGTCGTACACGGCCTCCTTGCGGTAGCCGACCACGATCGCGGCCTCGCGCAGCCCCACCTCGGCGAAGTTGCCGAGGGTGAGGTCCAGGACGGTCCGCTCCCCGTCGACCGGCACCAGCGCCTTGGGCAGGGTGTCGGTGTAGGGGCGGAGCCGGCGGCCGGCGCCGGCTGCCAGGACGAGGCCGATCATGCGGTGTCTCCTGATTCGTCGTGTTCTGCCGTGGCGTCGCCGAACACCCAGAAGTGGATGGACTCGGCGACGACGACCAGGGCCAGGACGGCGGCCAGCGCCACCAGCACGCCCTGCAGGGCGGCCGCTCCGGGCCCCTCGTGGCCGACGGCCCCCACGGGGGTGCCGCCGTACACGAGGACGGCGCAGAGGGTGACGAGCAGCGCCCGGCCCTCCTGTCCGCCGGTCGCGCGAACCAGCCAGCGGGCCGGCGCGCCGGTGCCGCCGCGGAGGCGGTACACCGTGTCGTAGTGATGGTAGGCGACGGCCCCGACCAGCCCGAACGCGGCCGGGAGGCTCGCGGTGTCCAGGCGCAGCACCAGCGCGAGCACGGTCAGGTACTCGCCGGCGCGGAAGAACGCGGGGGCCAGCCAGTCCAGTGCGCCGTTGAGCTTGCGGGCGGTGACCAGCGAGCAGAGCAGGACGTAGCCGGCGGCGGCGCCGACCGAGGCCCAGGTGCCGCCGAGCACGTACACGGCGGCGGGCAGGCCGGCCGCGGCGAGCGCGGCGACGAGCGGGACGGCGAGCGCCGGGAGGCGGCGCGCGACCGGGCGGAGCACCGGGGCGAGCAGCTCGGCGAGCGGGCCGGCGTCGGCGAGGATCGCGACCTCGCGGGCGGCCTGGTCGGTGCGCGGGCGGCGCCGGTTGACGGAGCGGAGCACCCGGCCGGCGGTGGTGTAGCAGCAGGCCAGGGCGCAGCCGACGAGCAGCACGGTGAGCGTGGTGCGCGGCGTGGTGAGGGCGGTGAGCAGGGCTATCAGGGCCCAGCGCTCGCCGATCGGCAGCACGATGATGCGCCGGGCCCAGACCGTCCAGCCGACCCGGTCGAGGCGGTTGGACAGCTGCGCGGTGGGGCTGGTGTTCCCGGTCTGCGCCTTGGTGCCGGCGGTGACCGGGTTGCGGGCGGTCTCCTGGTCGGCGGCCATGAAGGCGAAGTCGACGCTGTGCCGGAAGGTCATCAGCACCATCGCGGCCAGCGCCAGCGCCCACACGTGATCGCCGCCGCGGCCGGCGGCGATCGCCAGGCCCGCATAGAAGGAGTACTCCTTGGCCCGGTCGAAGGTGGCGTCGAGCCAGGCGCCGACCGTGGAGTACTGCAGCGAGTAGCGGGCGAGCTGCCCGTCGGTGCAGTCCAGGACGAAGGAGAAGAGCAGCAGGAGGCCGGCGCCGACCAAGCCCGCGCGGGTCGCGGTGGCGGCGCTGGCCGCCGCGGCGAGGGCGGTGACCAGGGACGCGGTGGTGACCTGGTTCGGGGTGAGGCCGCGACGGGCGCACCAGCGCGCGAGGTAGCGCGAGTACGGGCTGACGCAGTAGGTGGTGAAGAAGCCGTCGCGGGCCTTGACCGCGCGGCGCAGCCGGACGGCCTCCTCGTCCACCGCGGCGACGGCGGCGCGGGCGGCGGCCAGCTCCTCGCCGGTGGCGGGCACGGTGGCGACCAGGGTGCCGAGCTCCGGGCGCTGGACGGGCACGCCGTCCTGCTGGAGGGCGTCGGCCAGGGCGTCGGGCAGGCTCCCGCCGGCGGCGGGCTGCCCGGCCAGGCGGCGGGCGGCGGCGAGCAGGGCGTCCCGGGCCGGGGCGCCGGCCACGGCGACGGCGCCGGGCAGGGCGCCGGCCGGGAAGCGCGGGTCGGTGAGCGCCAGGCGCAGGGCGTGCCGGTGGCCGACGAAGCCTGCGTCCAGGACCGCGATGCGCTCGGCGCTCTCCTCCGCCAGCAGGGCGGCGGCCTCGGCGGCATCACGGGCGTGCAGCACCCGGTCGAAGCCGAGCGCGGCGAGATCGGCGGTGAGGCCGCCGGGGGCCGGGTCCGGCCCGGCGGTGCGGCGGCCCGGCCCGGCCTGGGCGGGGATGGGCACCGTGGTCACGGTGGCGGTGGCGCCGGGTGCGGCGGAGCCGAGGGCCCCCGTCCCGGTGGGCTGGAGCGGGCCGCCGGCCCCGTAGGCGGCGGCCCGTTCGGAGCCGGTCACGATCACAGTGGACAGCGGGACTCACTCCCTGGCGGTGGTGTGCGGTCCGGCCACAACGGAGTGCGGTGGGACGGTACGTGGTGGTGGCGCCGGACCTCGGGCCGACGCACCGGTTGAGGCTACCGGACGGTCCGTTTACCCCCGAAAACGGGCGGTCCCTGCTACGGGGGCGGTCGGCCGGGGGTGCGGCGGGCGGCACGGGGCCGCGGGGTTCGGCAACCGACGGGCGGGGGCGGCGGTCGGGCCGTCGGATCATCATTCCGGACGGCCCGCCCCGCGTTCAAGCGGCCCACCGGTAGATATCGGGCGTATGCCCGCTCTTCGAACGGACACAAGGTGAAGAGTCCGCGACGAACCCGATCACCGATCGAACACATCAACCGGTCATTCGCCTGTTCCCGGGCCCGGTGTGCGTCGCTCCGGCAGCGGTTCCCGACATGGGGCAGACTTGGGCCCCGACGCCACTTGCGAAGGGGACCTCATGCCCGACACCTCGTCGACCAGCCGGACTCAGCTCACCACCGAGATCGGCTCCGGCACCGACGCCGACCAGCCCTCTGCGGGAGCGGAGATCCTGCTGGAGCTCGTCGACGACGACGGTCTGACCATCGGCACCGCGGAGAAGCACTGGGCCCACCAGCAGCCGGGCCGACTGCACCGCGCGTTCTCGGTCTTCCTCTTCGACCAGCACGGCCGGCTGCTGCTCCAGCAGCGGGCGCTCAGCAAGTACCACTCCCCCGGCGTGTGGTCGAACACCTGCTGCGGCCACCCGTACCCGGGCGAGCAGCCGTTCGCCGCCGCCGCCCGGCGCACCGCCGAGGAGCTCGGCACGGCGCCGGCGCTGCTCTGCGAGGCCGGCACCGTCCGCTACGACCTGCCCGACGAGGCCTCCGGCCTGATCGAGCGGGAGTGGAACCACCTGTTCGTCGGGCTGGTCACCGCCGAGCCGAAGCCCGACCCGGCGGAGGTCGCGGACTACCGCTTCGTGACCGCGCAGGAGCTCAAGGAGCTCCAGGAGGCCAAGCCGTTCTCGGTGTGGTTCCGGACGGTCTTCGAGGCCGCGCTGCCCGGGATCCGCGAGATCACCGGCGGACGCGACTGGTAGCACCGCGGGTCCGCCGGAGCCCTCGGGCTCAGACCCGCCAGCCGCCGCCGTCCGGCTCCGCCCTCCGCGGGGCCGGCAGCGGCAGCGAGGCCCAGACCACCTTGCCGCCCTCGCCGGTGCGCTCCACGTCGCAGACGCCGCCGGCCTGCAGGGTGATGCTCTTGACCAGCAGCAGGCCCCGGCCGCCCAGCTTCCCGAGGTCGCTCTCCAGGGCCTTCGGGCGGTAGGGGTGGGCGTCCTCGACCGAGATCCGCACCCAGCCGTCGCCGATCACCAGCTCGGTGACCAGGCGGGGCGAGACCACGGCTGCGTGGGTGACGGCGTTGCTGACCAGCTCGGAGACGATGAGCAGCAGGTCGTCGACCACCTCCTGGTACCGCTCGCCCCCCATGCCCTGGGCCAGCAGGCGGTCGCGCACCGCATGCCTGGTCTGCGGCACCGAGGCCTCCTCGGTCGCCGCGACGAAGCGCCACACACCGGGATCGGGCGCGGCGCCGCGGCGTCTCGCCGCCGGTCGCGGCGCCGTCGTCTCGGCCGCCCCGCTGATCTGTTCCACGTCAGCCACCCTTCGCACTGTGACGGGAGGCTCGTCCGTACAGCCGCACGCACGGGGCGCCGCCGACCGGCGGCTGCTCGGGATTCGGGCGTTCCGCTCAAGGCTCCCTTGGTCCACAGAGGCTAGGAGAGCACCCGTCCCCCCTTGGTAAAGGGACTGGAACTAGGCGGCGGGTGAACTCTTCCGACCACATGCGGACGCAATCGGACCTGTTGGTTCCGATCACGATTCGTTGTACCAGCGGATCGGTCAGTCTGGAGGCGGTTTCCCCAGATCAGCACGGTCCGCTCCCAGGTCCGCCGCCGCGGGCGGACCCCCGGGCGGACCGGCGGATTGTCCGGTCGGCTGCCCGACGGGCTGTGCGGTGGGTTCTCCGGCGGGTTGTCCGGTGGGCGGGAGGGTGCCGGCCTGCGCGGCCGTCTCGGCCTCCGCCGCGGCCCGCGCCTCGCCCACCATCCCGATCATCCGGCGACCGCCGATGCCCATACTGATCAGCCCCAGGCCGTCGAAGAGCAGCCACAGCGAGAAGTACAGTCCGAGGGTGTACCGCGAGGTGCTCGGCCACTGCCCGAGCACCAGCAGGCCGAGGACCACGTCCAGCGTCCCCACCAGCAGCGTCCAGCCGAACTGCGGTCCGCGCACGGCGATCCCGCCCACCAGCCGGAAGGTGCCGGCGCTCAGGAACAGCAGGGCCGCGAACAGCGTCAGGCCGTCCGGCGCCGCATGCGGCCGGACCACCAGGACCAGGCCCGCCGCGAGGTTCAGTGCCGCCACCGCCGAGCCGAGCCAGAAGTAGTTCTCCTTCCGGTTCAGCACGGCGTGGACCAAGCCGACCAGCCCGCCGAACAGCAGCAGCCAGCCGAACAGCAGCATGCCGGTCACCGTCGCGAACGCGGTGTACAGCAGCCCGAAAATCGCCGCCGCAGCCAGCAGCGCACCCAGCCACACGAGCGCCCCGTACCGGCGGCGCAAGCCGCGCTCCGGCTGCACCTGTCCTGCCGCCGCTCTCCGCCGTCCCAGCACCACGCGCGCCTCCCGACCGATCGACCCCGCGGACTCGCCTGCCCGCTCCGGCCCCCTCCACACACATTCGCCCGGATTCGTCCGAATCGCCCGCCGGACAGGACAGAAACGCAGGTGAGAAGCACTCCCGCAGCCTGGTAGTGTTCTCTCTGTCGCCAGGGGGCGAAGGAAACGGAAACCCCAGGCAACACACCCCGTCCGGGTGGCGGAATGGCAGACGCGCTAGCTTGAGGTGCTAGTGCCCTTTATCGGGCGTGGGGGTTCAAGTCCCCCCTCGGACACCAGTGAATGTGCGGGTCAGGATGAATCCTGAACCCCACAATTGGGTTTCCGGGCGACGGCCCCGCCCCCCGCAGGCCCGG
>NZ_JBHWBW010000057.1:3332-8357 GCF_042735675.1 Kitasatospora sp. NPDC059571 | reverse complement strand
CAAGGCATCACGCGCTCGTTGGAGGTGCTCGGGCATTTTTGGGGGGGGGGGGTTAAACGACCCCCCTCGCCAACATGTCAATGCGCGGCTATGGATGAATCCTGACCCGCACATTGCGTTTCCGGGCCGACGGCCCGGCCCCGCTCAGGCCGTGGCCGCAGACGTGAAGTGCTGCACGTCCGAGGGCAGCGGCTGCCGGAGGTTCCAGGTCACCGCCATCGGCCGGTCACCCTCGTGGGACAGGTAGTCGGCCGGCCCCAGCAGGACGTACGGCGCGGCGCGGCCGATCTCGGTCTGCTTGAACCGGCGAACGAACAGCAGCACGTTGCTGCCGGTCTCGCGGTGGCCGATGTAGCGCCGGCCCGTGGCGGATGCCGCGGAGGTGCGGTTCTGGGATTCCCAGTGGAACTGCTCGGCGCTGAGCGCGTAGTCCCGGTAGCGGACGTTCGCGGAGAAGTCCTTCTCGTCCTTGGTGACGGTGACCAGCAGCGCATCCGTCTGGGCCTCCGGGCACCAGACGACACCCTCGCGGAATTTCGAGGGCAGATGGCCGTCCAGTGAAGCCCAGCCCAGGGCCGCGAGCAGTTCCGGCGCCGTGTAGTGGGCGTGCACCGCGAGGGGCCGGCCGGTGAGCGGACCGAGGTCGGGACCGAGCGGCCTGGGCGCATGCGCGGCGTGGGCCAGCCCGTGTGCGAACACCTGGCGCAGCTCCTCGCGCACCTGCTGCTGTCCGCGGAGCGAGCGCAGGCCCTCGCCCACGCTCTGAAACCCTTCGCCGTTCGGCCAGAGGGAGAAGAACAGCATCGCGGCGTAGGTGCGCATCGGTTCGGCGAGCGACTCGACGTCAGGTGCGCCATCGGCGACGAGTTCGGTGTACGCCCTCATCCGATCCGGGTCATCCACATGCAGCAGCGCCGGCATGCGCTTGAGCAGCCCCGCCTCGCCCTCCGGTGCGGGTCCGGTGACCAGGCCGGCCCGCCGCAGCAGGCCGGTCCAGGAGTTCCCGCCCCGGTAGACGTCCTCGACGTCCCGGCGACTCTCGGCGAGGAAGCGCTCCATCGTCGGCATGCCGTACGAGCGGATCTCCTCGGCCAGCTTCGGGGCATTCGCCGTCTTCAACTGGTTCTTGATGTTGTCGAGGACGATGTCCTTGGCCACCCGGTCCAGCACGATCTGGCAGCCGGACGGAAGCAGGGGGAAGTCCGCCGTCACGGCCTCCTCGATGCCGCGCCGGGTCGCGCCGGTGAGCGCACTGAGCCGCTCGTCGAACCGGAACTCCCGGCGCTGGTGGCCGATGAAGTCCAGGACGGTGAGGACAGCCTTGTTCGGCGAGCGGCGCAGGCCCCGGCCGAGCTGCTGCAGGAACACCGTGGCGCTGGAGGTCGGGCGCAGCAGCAGCACGGTGTCGACATCGGGGACATCCAGGCCCTCGTTGAACAGATCCACACTGAACAGGATCTGGATCCGGCCGTCACGCAGCCCGGCCAACGCGTCACGCCGCTGGTCAGCCGGCGTCTCACCGGAGAGCGCGCGGGCCTGGAAGCCAGCCTGCCGGAAGGCGGCAGCCAGGTGTTCGGCGTGCTTGACCGAGACGCAGAAGCCGAGTGCGCGCATCCGCGCCGGATCGGCGATCTTGTCGACGACGGCCTTGACCATCTGGCGGGCCTGCGCATGGCCGGCGGTCAGCAGATTGGTCAGCTCCTCGGTGTCGTAGGCACCCTGACGCCAGCTCACACCGCGCAGATCGGTGTTGTCGTGGACGCCGAAGTAGTGGAACGGGCAGAGCAGGTCGTCCTCCAGCGCCTGCCAGAGCCGGAGTTCGGCGGCCACCCGGCCGTCGAAGAACTCGTCCTGGACCCGCTTGCCGTCCCCGCGCTCCGGGGTGGCGGTGAGGCCGAGCAGCTCGATGGGCTGGAAGTGGTCGAGTATCCGCCGGTAGGTCGGAGCCTGGGCGTGGTGAAATTCGTCGATGACGACGACGTCGAAGGCATCGGCGGGAAAGGCCGTCAGCCGGCCGGCGTTGAGGGACTGCACGCTGGCGAACAGGTGGCGATTGCGTTCCGGCCGGGCGCCGGCGACCAGCAGTTCGCCGAAGGTCGCATCGGACAGGACCTCCCGGTAGGCGCGCTGCGACTGCTGCAGTATCTCGCGGGTGTGGGCGACGAACAGCAGCGACGGATCGCCGCCGAGCTCGGCCCGCAGCCGCCGGTAGTCCAGCGCCGCCGTGATCGTCTTGCCGGTACCGGTCGCGGCGACCAAGAGATTCCGGTGGTGTCCACGGGCTTTGCGCTCAGCGTCGAGGCTCTCCAGCATCGCCTGCTGGTGCGGGTGCGGCCGCACCTCCAGGCCGGAGAGGGAGAATACCTGGTCGCCCCGGTGCCATCCGCCTGCCGCCGCAAGGGCCTCGTCCAGCTCCGCGGCATCGGTGTCGGGGTGGTACGGCCGGAACCCCGGGTTGGCCCAGTACGAGTCGAAGGTCGCCTCGATCTTCCGGAGCACGGCGGGGGTGGCAACGGCGGAGAGCCTTACGTTCCACTCCAGGCCGTCCAGCAGGGCGGCTCGGGACAGGTTGGAACTGCCGACGTACGCCGTGTCGAAGCCGGTGGCCCGCCGGAACAGCCAGGCCTTGGCATGCAGCCGGGTGGAGCGGACCTCGTGGTTGATGCGCACCTCGGCGCCGAAGTCGTTGACCAGGCGGTCGAGGGCAGCCCGCTCGGTCGCCCCCATGTAGGTGGTCGTGATGACCCGGAGCCGGACGCCGCGGCTCCGCAGCTCGTGCAGCTGCGGCTCGATGACCCGCAGTCCTTGCCACTTGACGAAGGCGCAGAGCAGGTCGACCCGGTCGGCCGTCGCGAGTTCGGCACGCAGCTCATGGCCGAAGCTCTGCTCGTCGGGCGCATTGGTGAGCAGCGCGGTTTCGGAGAGCGGGGTCAGCGGCCGGACCCGGTAGACGCCCTCGGCCTCCTTCTCGGCCAGCGCGACGAGTTCGCGCGGACCGGGTGCCACGAGGTCGGCCGGCTCGGGGGCATTCGGCGCCGATAGCGCGGCGAGCACGCGGTTGGCCGCTGCGACGCGCTCCGATCCGGGAAGCGCCGCCAGGGCCCGCTCGACCGCGGTGCCGAGGTGGCGGGCGAGGACGAAGGGGGCCGACTCGTCACCGACCGTACGGTCGACCACCTGCCAGCCCGAGCTACTGAGCGCGTCCATCCGGTCGGCCAGGGCGTCGGTGACGACCTGCTCGTACAGGCCGGGGATGGCGGCGAGTCGGGTGGCAGCCGGGTCGGTCATGCGCATTCCCTCACGGTCGGGACAGGGCCGGGACCGTTCTAGCGCATGCGTACGACATCGAGCCCGCCGGGTGTCGGTATCCGGACCCGGCGGGGGCCGGCCGGGCGGCCGGCCTGCGACAGGTCAGTGTTCGGCGGCCTCTTGGGCGATCTGGGCGAACTGGGCGGCCATGGCTTCGGAGAGGGCCTGGGCGGCGGAGAGGGGGCGGACCATGACGGTGAACTCGTCGATCAGGCCGTCCTCGTCGAGGTGGAGGAAGTCGCAGCCCTGGATGGACTTGCCGTTGACGGTCGCGGTGAAGACGAGGGCGTGGTCGCGGCCGCCCTCGTCGGTGATCTCGCGGATGTAGGTGAAGTCGTCGAAGACCCGGAGGACACCGCGGAGGATGGCGGCGGTGATGGCCTTGCCCGGGTACGGCTTGAACGCGACCGGGCTGGTGAAGACGACGTCTTCGGCCAGCAGCGCCGCGACGGCGTCCATGTCGCGGGCCTCGACGGCCTTGCGGAAGGAGTGCATGGCGCAGCCTCTCGGTGGCGGGTGGCGAAGGATCGGTCGGGTGATCGGGATGCTAGGCGGGGTCCGGGCGGGTGTCCAGACCCGTTCGACGGAGGGAGGGGCGGTGGCGATGGCACCGGACGTGACCATCTGCCGTGCGGTCGGGGCGAGTTCGCGGACCGGTCGGCGAGCACCGCGTCGGATGGTCCAGAGGAGAGATCGCATGCGAATCTCAATGTTTGACTGCATGAACCATTGACGTCTACCGTCGGAGCACGACCCCGGGCCCTCCCGGCCACGCCGCACCTCACCGTCCCGAGAGGCACGACCCATGACGACCTCCCTCCGCCCGGGCCACGGCCCGGCCCCGGTCGACCACCGCGCGGCCGTCGCCGCGGAGACCGCTCTGTTCACGGCGGCGGTCAAGGGTGCCGATGTCGGGACCGCGGTGCCCAGCTGCCCGGGCTGGACGCTGGCCGACCTGGTCAGGCACGCCGGCAGTGTGCAGCGCTGGTTCTCCGTCCTGCTGCACGGCCGCATCCAGGAACCCCCGCGCAGCCGCGACGTCGACCTGAACCTCCCCTCCGGGGAGGACGGTTGGGCCGACTGGCTGGCCGACAGCGCGGCCGTGGCGGCGGAGGCGTTCGCCGCCACCGACCCGGACGCTCCGATGTGGGCGTGGGGCGCCGACCAGCACGCCAGGTTCTGGGCCCGCCGGATGCTGTTCGAGACCCTGGTGCACCGGGTCGATGCGGAGCTGGCCCTCGGGGTGCGGCCGGAGATCGACCGCGCGCTCGCGGTCGACGGTGTGGACGAGTTCCTGGTGAACCTGCCCTTCGCGGGCTCCTTCGCCCCCAAGGTGGCCGAGCTCCGCGGCGACGGCCGGACCATCCGGTTCCGGGCCACCGACGGGGACGGCGACTGGCTGATCCGGCTGCGGCCCGACGGCTTCGGACTCGACCCCGCCCCCGCCCTCTCCTCCGACGCAGCCGACGCAACGGACGCCGCCGACGCCGCGGATGCACAGGTCCGGGGCACGGCGGCCGATCTCCTGCTGCTCGTCTACGGCCGCCTGGCCCTGGACGCGGAGGCGATCCAGTACGAGGGGGACGAGGACCTGCTGGCGCACTGGTTCGCCAACTCCGCGTTCTGAGCCGACCGGCGGGGGGGGGGGGCGCGGCTCGCCGGGGTCCGCGAGGCGGGCATCCCGGTGCTCAACATCGACCTCATCTACGGCATCGA
>NZ_JBHWBW010000057.1:0-3322 GCF_042735675.1 Kitasatospora sp. NPDC059571 | reverse complement strand
GCACGTGGGTGTCGACCAGGCCCGGCAGCAGCGCGGTGTCGCCGAGGTCGGTCAGGGGGGGGGCGCCCGGGGGGCGCGCGCCGCGGGGGGGGGCCGCGGGGCTGAGCGCGCGCGCGCCCCCCACCCCGGCGGCCCGCCCCGCGGCCGGGCGGGCGCCGCGGTTTCGAGGGGGGCGGCCACGGGAAAATCGGGAGGTACTGAGCATTTCGGGTGGCTGAGGGGACGTCTCATGACCCACCGTGACTCCGTAATCGACCCTCAAAATCAGGATCCACAGACCGTGCAGCGCCTACGCTTCGGCGTCGGCATCATCGGCTTCCTGCTTCCGATCGTCCTGCTGGTCGGCAACAGCATCACCTCGGCGCGGTTCGTGCTGCTCGCCTCCATGAGCGCGTCGTACTACACGCACATGCGCAACATCTTCGTCGGCAGTCTGTGTGCGATCGGGGTCTTCCTGATCTGCTACCGCCACGACCGGCGCGAGGACCGGCTGAGCTCGCTGGCCGGCGTGTTCGCGATCCTCGTGGCGCTCTTCCCCACGCTCCCGCCGTCCTCCCTCGCACCGCATCCGAGCGACGTGCAGACGACGTTCGGGATCCTCCATCTCTGCTTCGCCGGCGGGCTGTTCGGCGTCCTCGCCTTCTTCTGCCTGCGGCTCTTCGGCGACTCCCGCGGGCACGGCGAACGCCGACTCCACAACTGGGTCTACCTGACCTGCGGTTGGGTCATCGTCGGCTCCATCGTGGTGATCGCCGCGGCAGGCGCACTGCACTTCGCCTGGGACTTCCCGCTGACCCTCACCTACGTCGGCGAGGCGGTGTCGGTGTTCGCGTTCGGTCTCGCCTGGCTCGTCAAGAGCGAGGCGCTCACCGGACTCGCCCCCACCGGCGCCGCCGGGCCCGGGCCCGCCACGGCGTAGGCCCTCCGGACGGGCACGGCCGGCCCGCCGGGGCGGCGGGGGCGTCAGGGAATCCCGGCGCCCCAGCCGCCTCCCCACTCGGCGGCCAGCGCCGCATAGACCAGGGTGTCCCGCCAGGTGCCGTCGGAGCGCCGGGCGTGGCGGCGCAGCGGTCCCTCGCGGACGGCGCCGAGGCCGGACAGCGTGAGCTGGGACCGGACGTCGAGATGGTCGATCTGCCACTGGACGCGGCCGAAGGCCAGGTTCTCGAAGGCGTGGCGGAGCAGCAGGATGTGGGTCTCGGCCGTCACCGGGGTGTCCCAGGTGGAGCGCGCGGCCCAGTGCCAGCCGATGTCCAGGCGCTCGTCGACGACCGAGATGTCGGTGTACGCGATCCATCCGGCGGCCCGGTTGGTGCCGGCCGGGACGATCGCGAACAGCATCGCCCCTCCGGCGGACTGCTGGGCCAGCCGCTGCTGGACCAGCATGTGCATCTCCTCGACGGTGTACGGCGTGACCACGGGCAGCCACTGCCAGATGCCGTCGTCGCGGCTGCCGGCAAGGTGCAGGTCGGGTACGTGCGCCGTGGTCAGCGGCTCCAGCCGGACGTACCGGCCGTGCAGGACGACGGGCGCCAGGGGCCGTGGTGCCATGCCGAGCAGGCTAACCCCGACCGGCGATTCCGGACAGGGGGCTGCAAAACAACGAACGGCGGAAGGCCCTGCGCCGAACTGTTCCGTCGCGGGACGTGTTCGGGCGGCTCCGCGGCCGCGCCGCCCGGCCGCGCCGGGGGACCAGGGCGCGGGGTAGCGACGGCGAGTGCGACGAGCCCGGTCAGGCGTGCGGGCCCGGCGTGTCGAAGTAGGCGGCGGCGACCTTGCGGGGGACGACCATCCGCCAGGCGTCGAGGACGAGTTCGCGCATCTCGTCGGCGTCCACGGCGGCCGTCCGGACCTGGACCCAGTTGAAGCGCTCGTCCGCGGGGTCGGGCGGCAGGAAGGTCCCGGGGGCGGAGGCGATCAGCGCGTCGCGCTCCTCCTTGGCGTAGGCGAAGCCGAGCACCGACTCGTCCCGGCTGAACGCGAGGTAGACGATCCGGCCGACCCGGAACTTGACCCGGTCGCGGACCAGCGCCTCCTCGCTGCGGGGCAGCGACAGCGCGAGTCGGCGTACTTCCTCGACGGTGACCATCCGGTCAGCCTGCCACGGGTACGGCCCTCGGCGCCCCGGGCGACAGGCATGACGGCGGCTCGCGCCGCACGCAGGCAGCCCGGGTCGAGATCTGATGAAGCGTCATACCCTGCCCTCCACCGGGGCACCGACGAGGAGTTGGGCCCAGGTGGCGTGGCCGGAGGGGGCGGGGCCGGTGCAGAGCCAGAGGGTGCAGTGGCCGTCGCGGTCGACCAGCGCGGTGAGTTCGCCGGCGCGGCCGGCCCTGGGCAGGGCGGGGCCGGGGTGGCGCTCGCCGACGGGGACGGCGTCCGGGGTGTGCGGGACGGCCGGCGGGAGGGGGTCGGTCTCCCTCGGCATCAGCCAGATCTGGGCCCACCGCTCGGACTGGAACGCGCCGCCGTTGTCGGTCTTGGAGAGGCCGAACAGGCCCTGTCCGCCGGTGCTCTCACCGAGGACGCCGATGCCCTGGTCGCCGACCCCGGCGACCCCCGGGCCGAACCCGCTGCGGCCGATCACCCCGGCGCCGGCGTCGCCCTCCCCGGCGACCCCGGTGTCGCCCTTGCCGCGGACACCGGTGCCGGTGGACGACAGGCCGACCACGCCGCCAGGTTCCACCGCCTCGTACGCGGGGTCGCGCAGGGTGCCGTCGGCGTAGCCGAGCACGCCGTTGGCCCCGCGGCCGAACAGGCCCGGGGAGTTGCCGCCGCCGACGCCGAGCACGCCGGCCTGGACCTGCTGCTCGTCCGGCCGGTCGCGGGCGACCGCGTGGACGTAGCCGACGACGCCGTTGGCGCCGCGGGCGACCACACCGTTGCCGGGCGGGACGGGGCCGAGGACGCCGCTGGTGGGGAACGCGACGGTGCCGGTGGCGTGGAGGGCGTCGATGCCCTCCGGGTTGCGGGGCAGGACGTGGTCGCCGACGGTGGCGATCTTGAGGACGAAGTCCTCCTGGTAGCCGTCCGGGTCGTCCCCGGAGGCGAGCAGGACGGTCCGCTCGCCGCTGCGGTTGGTCCGGCCGACCACCAGGTCGTCGCCGGCCTCGTCGGCTCCTGCGCCCATGGGGTCCTCCTGTCGTCGGTGGAGCGGGCCCGCGGCACCGGCTCCGCATCCACCTTCGGCAGGCCGGTGCCGCCGCCGCACGGCCGGTCGTCCGAACGGGTCCCCGCGCGGCCGGTCGTCCGAACGGGTCCCCGCGCGGCCGGTCGTCCGAACGGGTCCCCGCGCGGCCGGTCGTCCGAACGGGTCCCCGCG
>NZ_JBHWBW010000056.1:4450-26293 GCF_042735675.1 Kitasatospora sp. NPDC059571 | reverse complement strand
GTCCCCGGGCCGGCCGCAGCCGGATCGGCCCGGGATCAGCTGAAGATGCGGATCGCGTAGCTGTGGCTGCCGTACACGTTGGTGACGTGGACGCTGGAGGTGCCGCGCGGCGGGGCGGCCTCGATCATCTGGCCGTTGCCGATGTAGAGCGCGACGTGGTCGGTGTTGCCCGGGCTGCCCCAGAAGAGCAGGTCGCCGGCCTTCACCGAGCTGTACGGGACCTGGGTCGCCTGGACGGACTGCACGTTGCTGTTGTCGCCGATGTCGCGGCCGGCGGCGGCCCAGAAGATGTACTCGGTGAAGCCGGAGCAGTCGAACCCGTAGCGGTTGTAGTCGTTGTAGCCGCCCGGCGAGAGCGAGGCGATGCCGCAGCTCGGGCCGCCCTTGCCGCCGCCGCCCCAGGCGTAGCTGAGGCTGCGGGTGGTCTGCTGCTGGGCGAGCGCGATGACCCGGCTGATCTTCTCGGCGCTGGTGCCGGAGGTGCTGCCCGCCGGGCCGCCGATCCGGCCGTGCCCCGCGGTGTCACAGGTGCCGTTGCCGGTGCCGGGACCGGTGCCGCCGCCCGGCGCGCCGCCGGTCGGCTGGTCGTTGTCGCAGCGCGGCATGTTGGACAGGAAGCCGTCCGTGCCGGTCTGGACGTAGTAGTCCGTGACCCAGAGGCCGTCGGTGGTCTTGTCCCAGATGTAACTGCCGTACGCGTACTCGCCGTACGCCTGGCAGGTGATGTTGATGGTGGAGCCGGACGGGTAGATCTTGACCGCCGGGGCGGACACGCTCTTGGTGGAGCGGCCGTTCAGCTCGGTCTTGGCCGGGTAGCCGGAGCCGCTGTTGGTGGTGTTGTCGGCGCAGCGCGGCAGACCCGGGTCGAAGCCGTCGAAGCCGGTCTTGACGTAGTGGTCGGTGACCCAGAGGCCGTCGCTGGTCTTGTCCCAGATGTTGCTGCCGTAGGCGTTCTCGCCGATCGCCTGGCAGGTGATCCGGATGGTCGAGCCGGACGGGTAGATCTTGACCGCCGGGGCGGAGACCTGGGTGGTGGCACGGCCGTTGAGGTCGGTCTCGGCCACGTAGCCGGCCGAGCTCGGCGCGCTGGTCGAGGAGCACTTCGGCAGGTTCGGGTCGAAGCCGCTGTAGCCGGTCTTGACGTAGACGTCGGTGACCCAGAGGCCGTCGCTGGTCTTGTCCCAGATGGTGCTGCCGTACGCGGAGCCGCCGGTGGCCTGGCAGACGACCGGCACCGACTCGCCGTTGTGGTAGGCGTTGACCTCCACCACGGCGGCGGAGAGGCTGGGGCTCTGCCGGCCGTCGAGGTCGGCGGTGGCCGGGAACGAGGCGGGGTCGAGCGAGGTGTCGCCGCAGCGCGGCACGCCCGGCGCGAATCCGGTGGAGCCGGTCTGCACGTAGAAGTCCGGCACCCAGACGCCGTCGGTGGTCTTGTCCCAGATCGCCGAGCCGTACGCCTCCTCGCCGCGCGCCTGGCAGGAGACCGGCACGGTGTGGCCCTGGAGGTACATGTTGACCTGGACGGTGTTCGCGTTGAGCGACGGTCCGTCCCGGCCGTTGAGGTCCGCCTTGGCGGTGAAGTTGCTGACGGCCGCGGCCGGTGCGGCGGCGAGGACGGGCATCCCCACCGCGGCTCCGGCGACGGCGAGCAGCGGTGTGAGAGCTCTGACGAGTTTGGCGCGTGTGCGTATGTGCATGCCCGAGGTCCTCCGTGAACGGGGGCGTGGCGCGACGGCCGGAGTCGGCTTCGCGGACGGACCCGCGCGGTTCGGTCGAGGGGGCTCCGAACCGGCTCGTGATCCACCGGAATCCTGCACCTGGCCCGTATCGCCACGGTCGCTGCGCGGTAGCCCCGCCGGGAGTCTCGGAAATCGTCAAAAACCTTGCTGCACAACGAACTTGATGATCAGTTGTCCAGGCGGGTCAGGGCGCGCGGCGGCGCCGGCGGCCGGGCTCCCGGCCGCCGCACGGTGACCGCTCAGGTGCGGTTGAGACCCCGGCTGACGCCGGCCAGGACGGCGGTGGTGAGCAGCCAGCCGGACGCGATCAGGCCGTAGCCGAGCCACTGGTGGAGGCCGGTGAAGTACCAGGCGGTGCGCTGCCCGAAGCCGCCGATCGGGACGAGCAGGTCCAGGGTGTAGACGAGCGCGTTGAAGGGGGCGCCCTGGCCGGGCTGGGCGGCGGTCGGCCGCCCCTCGGCGAACGCGGTGGTGCCGACGGCGGTGAGCACCAGCAGCCACAGGGCGGCCTGCCAGGGGCGGTAGCCGTAGCCGACGGTGGCGTCGAGCAGGTGGCCCCAGGCGCGGCCGAGCGGGCCGAGGGTGCGGCGCCGGCGGCGCTGCTTGGCGAGCAGGACCCGGCGGGCGTCGTCGTCGTGGCCGATCCGCCGGTACCAGGCGGCGAGTTGCTCGTAGGGCTGCGGGGTGTAGCCGGGTCCGCGTTCGATCCAGGCGAGCCTTTCGCGCAGGCCGGTGGCGCCCTGGACGGAGGTGTAGCCGAGGCCGTCGAGACGGGTGTCGGCGGCGCGGGCGGCCTCGTTGTCGTGGAGCACGGCGACCTGGGCCTCGCGGAGGTCGACGGTGCCGTTCGGCGGGGCGGCCGGGGTGAGGTGGAGGTCACCGGCGGTGAGGCGGGTGGCGTCGAGGGCGGCCGCATTGCCGTCGAGGCGGGCGCCGTCGAGGGAGAGCCTGCTGCGGACGGCGGCGCCGGGCAGCCGGACGGCGCCCCGGGCGGTGAACCCGTCGGTGAGGATCATGGTGGAGGCGCTCAGGTCGTCGCCGGTGAGGGCGTCGCCGCCGGGGTTGTCGAGGACGGCTGCCTCCATGAACAGGCCGCCGCCGAAGCGGGCGCCGACCAGCCGCAGGCCGCCGTTGGACCGGAAGCCCTTGCGGGCGAAGCAGCCGCCCTCCATCACCAGCCCGCCGGCCCACAGCGCCCAGACGCCGGGGGCGCAGGCGGGGTCGCCGCCGGCGGGCGCGCCGACGCGCTCGGTGGCGGTCAGGGTGGCGCCGCTGAGCCGGAGTTCGCCGGTGATGTGGGCGCGGGTGAGGGTGAGCCGCCCCTCGACCGCGGAGTCCTCGAAGCAGAGGTTGCCGTCGACGCGCAGCAGCCAGCCGTCGAGTCCGGCTATTCGGCAGGCGTGGAAGGTCGTGGAGCGCATCGTGGCGCCGCGCAGCAGGACCTGCCGGTCGAAGGTGCAGTCGGTGAACGTCACGGGGTACGCGACGGCGGCGCCGGTCAGGTCGAGCTGCCCGGTGATCCGGGCGCCGGTCAGCCGCAGACCGCCGACCCGCGCGGCGGCGCCGTCCGGGCCGCGCAGCAGCAGGGCGGCGACCACCTCGGCGCGCACCGTCCGGTCCTCGCCGTCCCGCAGGTCGACCGCGTCGGCGGGGGAGGCGTCCCACAGCCGCTGCTCCGCCGCGCCGAGCTCCCCGAACCCCGCCATCTGCGTCTCCCCCGCGCTCGGCTGACAACGGGTCAGCAGCGTAGTGGACGGACGCCGGCCCGCCGAAGGCCCCCGGGGCGGTGCGGGGCGGTCAGGCGACGGCGGTGCCGAGCGAGTCGGCGCCCATCATGTGCGGGGCGCCCTTCTCGTAGAAGACGTCGATGTCCTCGATGGTGAAGCCGGCGCCGGCGACCAGGTCGGCGATCGGGCGGGTGAGGTGGCAGCCGGCGAACAGCCTCTGCTGGAGCGGGTCGGCCCGGTACTGCCAGCGGCGGACCTTCTCCTCGGGGGCCAGCCCGTGTTCGATGAAGTGCAGCCGCCCGCCGGGCTTGAGAACGCGCCGCACCTCGCGCAGCGCGGCCCCGGCGTCGGGGATGGTGCAGAGCGTCCAGGTGGAGAGCGCGCTGTCGTAGCTGTCGTCGGGGAACGGCAGCCGCTGCCCGTCCAGGCCCGCCCGGCGGACCTCGACGGGTGTCTGCCGCAGCCGCTTCTGGGCGAGCCCCCAGCCGACGTCGGAGGGTTCGACCGCGTCGACCCTGGTGACCGCCGGCGGGTAGTAGGGGACGTTGAGGCCGGAGCCGAAGCCGATCTCGAGCACCCGGCCCTCCAGGCCGTCGCAGACCCGGCGCCTGAGCGCGCCCGCCTCGCCCATCGCGCACGCGACGTTGAGGATCCTCGGGACGACCTGGTCTGCGTAGTACCCCATGACTGCCTCCAGCGCCTGCTACCAGTCTGGCACCACGGCGCGCCGGGCGCCGGGGGCCGGACGGTCCGGCGGGCTCCGGGCGCCGGGGGCCGGGGGCCGGTCGGTCCGGCGGGCGCCGGGGGCTCAGCCGGTGGCGCGCTCGGCGAGCTCGGCCAGCACGGCCTCGACCTGCGGGCGGGCCCGCTCGGCGTCGGCCGGGACGAGGCCGATCCGGGTGCGGCGGTCGAGGACGTCGGAGGCGTCCAGGGCGCCCTCGTGGGTGACCGCGTAGGCGATCTCGGCGCGGGTGACGTCCAGGCCCTCGGCGACCGGCTCCGCGGCGCGGGGCACGGCGGCGGCCAGCCCGGCCGCGGCGGCGCCGCCGTGACGCGCGGCCAGCGAGGCCGGCGCGCCCGCCGGGAGCGGCGCGGTGTCGCGGTGGCCGGGGGCGCCGACCAGCGGCAGGCGGTGGGTGGTGCACGGCCGGGCGGTCAGCGCGCGGGTGCGGACGGCGGTGTCGACGGCGTCCTGGGCCATCCGGCGGTAGGTGGTGAGCTTGCCGCCGACGACCGTGATCACGCCGGTCGGCGACTCCAGCACGGCGTGCTGCCGGCTGAGGTCGGCGGTGGCGCCGCCGCCGGTGTCGATCAGCGGGCGCAGCCCGGCGAACGCGCCGCGCACGTCCTCGCGGGTCAGCCCGGTGCGCAGGGCGGTGTTGACGGTGTCGAGCAGGAACGCGATCTCCTGCTCGGTCGGGACGGGCTCGTCCGGGATCGGGCCCGGGGCGTCCTCGTCGGTGAGGCCGAGCACGACCCGGTCGAGCTGCTGCGGCAGCGCGAAGACGAACCGGCTGGTGGAGCCGGGGACGGGGACGGTGAGCGCACCCCGCGGGCGGCCGAGCGCCGCGGCGTCGAACACCAGGTGCGTGCCGCGGCTCGGCCGCAGCCGGACGGACGGGTCGACCTCGCCGGCCCAGACCCCGGTGGCGTTGACCACGGCCCGGGCGGTGACCTCCAGCGTCCGCCCGGTCAGGGTGTCGGTGAGCCGGGCGCCGGTGCCGGTGACGTGCTCGGCACGGACCCGGGTGAGCACGGAGGCGCCGTACTGGGCGGCCGTCCGGGCGACGGCGACCACCAGCCGGGCGTCGTCGATCAGCTGGCCGTCGTGGGCGACCAGGGCGCCGCGCAGCCCGTCGGTGCGGACGGCGGGGGCGAGGCCGGCCGCCGCGGCGGGGCCGATCCGGCGGGCGCGCGGCAGCAGCGCGGCCGGGGTGCCCGCGGTGGCCCGCAGGGCGTCGCCAGCGAGGAAGCCGGTGAGCACCAGGGCGGCCTGGGCGGGCCGCACGGACGGCAGCAGCGGCACCACCTGGGGCAGCGCGCGGACGAGGTGGGGCGCGGTGCGGGTCATCAGGATGCCGCGTTCGACGGCGCTCTCCCGGGCGACGCCGATCCGGCCGGAGGCGAGGTAGCGCAGGCCGCCGTGGACGAGCTTGGAGCTCCAGCGGCTGGTGCCGAAGGCGAGGTCACGGGCCTCCACGAGGACGGTCCGCAGGCCGCGGGAGGCCGCGTCCAGGGCGATGCCGGCGCCGGTGATGCCACCGCCGATCACCAGCAGGTCGACGGTCGAGCGGTCGGCGAGCGCGTCGAGGTCGCGGGCGCGGCGGCGCGCGTCCAGGACGGTGCTGCCGGTGCGGTCGGGGTCCGGGCGGCCTGCGGTGGCGGTCATGGCGCGAGGTATCCGTTCAGTGCGGTGGCCAGTTCGCGGCGCCAGGCCTGCTCGGGCAGCAGATGCGCGACCATGCGGTGCGACTGGACGGTGGACTGGGCGATGAGCAGCACCATGGCGGCCAGCTCGGTGGGCTCGCCGGTGCGGATGGAGCCGTGCTGCTGGCCCTGGACGATGGCCGCGCACAGGACGTCGAGCAGCCCCTGCTGGCTGGTGCCGAGGCGCTCGACGACGTACTCCATCAGGGTGTCGGAGTCGGAGTGCAGCAGCGCGCCGAGCACCGGGTGGTCGCGCAGCCGCACGGCGACCTCGACCACGGCGGCGACGAACGCCTCGCGGTCCGCCCCGGTGAGCTCCACCTGCTGCTGGGTGGCGCGGATCTCGCGGGTGAGCAGCGCGCCGATCACGGCCCTGACGTCCGGCCAGCGGCGGTACACGGTGGGCCGGCTGACGCCGGCACGGCGGGCGATCTCCGCCAGCTGGGTGCGGTGCACGCCGAGGTGGACGATCAGGTCGGCGGCGGCGTCGAGGATCGCGTCGTCGGTGCTGGGCGCCTGCTCGGCGTTACTGCTTGACATAATGCGTAATACTGTAACGCATGGCACCTGAGACGCAAGCAGGCCCCGGCGGCACCGCCGCCGCGCTGCCGCTCCCCCCGATGACGTGGGACGCCTGGGGCGACCCGGCCCTCGCCAAGCCGTTGTCGGACGACATCAAGGGGCTGCTCGCCGCAGCCCTCGGGGTGTCGCCGGCCGACGGCACCCGGCCGACCGCCGACGAGGTCGTGCTCCGCCCGTCCGCCCTCGGCCCCGAGGACGTCGCGGCGCTGGCCGCCGTCGTCGGCCCCGAGCACGTCTCCACCGCGGACGCCGACCGGCTCCCGCGCTCCGGCGGCAAGTCCACCCCCGACCTGCTGCGCCGCCGCAGCCGCGACCCGCAGGACGCCCCGGACGCCGTGGTGCTGCCGGGCAGCGAGGAGGAGATCGCCGCCCTGCTCGCCCTCTGCGCCGAGCGCCGGATCGCGGTGGTCCCGTTCGGCGGCGGCACCAGCGTGGTCGGCGGGCTCGACCCGCTGCGCGGCCCGCTCACCGCGGTCCTCTCGCTCGACCTGCGCCGCTTCGACCGGCTGGAGCACCTGGACGCGGTCTCCGGCGAGGCCGTGCTGGGCGCCGGGGTGACCGGCCCGCGGGCCGAGGAGCTCCTCTCCGCGCACGGCTTCGAGCTCGGCCACTACCCGCAGAGCTTCCGGTTCGCCACCGTCGGCGGCTTCGCCGCCACCCGCTCCTCCGGCCAGGACTCGGCCGGGTACGGCCGGTTCGACGAGATGGTGCGCGGGCTGCGGGTGGTCACCCCGGCCGGCACCCTCGACCTCGGGCGGGCGCCGGCCTCCGCCGCCGGGCCGGACCTGCGCGAGCTGTTCCTCGGCTCGGAGGGCGTGTTCGGCGTCATCACCGCCGTCCGGCTGCGGGTGCACCCGGTGCCCGCGGTGAAGATCCACGAGGCCTGGTCGTTCCCCGACTTCGCGACCGGCGCCACCGCGCTGCGCGAGGTCGAGCAGCAGGGCACCGGGCCGACCGTGATCCGGCTCTCCGACGAGTCCGAGACCATGATCAACCTCGCCATGACCGAGAAGATCGGCGGCGAGCAGGTCACCGGCGGCTGCCTGGCGGTCACCGTCTTCGAGGGCACCGAGGAGCAGGCCGAGGCCCGGCACGAGCGGACCCGGGCCGTCCTGCTCGCCGCGGGCGGCACCCCGCTCGGCGCGGAGCCGGCCCGGGCCTGGGAGCACGGCCGCTTCAACGCCCCGTACCTGCGCGACGCGCTGCTGGACGCCGGCGCGCTCTGCGAGACCCTGGAGACCGCGACCGACTGGGCCAACCTCGGCCGGCTGAAGAGCGCGGCCACCGAGGCGCTGCAGGGCGCGCTGACCGCGAGCGGCACCGCCTCGCTGGTGCTCTGCCACATCTCGCACGTCTACCCGACCGGCGCCTCGCTGTACTTCACCGTGGTGGCGGCCCAGCAGGGCGAGCCGCTCGCGCAGTGGGCGCAGGTCAAGCGCGCGGTGTCCGACGCCATCATGGCCAACGGCGGCACCATCACCCACCACCACGCGGTCGGCGCCGACCACCGCCCGTGGATGGGCGCGGAGGTCGGCGAGGTCGGCGTGCGCATCCTGCGCGCGGTCAAGGACGCCCTGGACCCGGCCGGGATCCTCAACCCGGGCAAGCTGATCCCGTGACGGGCGCCCCGCGCAGCATCGTCATGCTGACCAACCCGGCGGCCGGCGGCGGCCACGCGCAGAAGGCCGCCCGCCGGGCCGCGCTGCGGCTGCGCGAGCGCGGCGCCGAGGTGCTCGACGTGGTCGGGGCGGACCCGCAGGACGCCGTCCGGGTCGCCCGGGAGGCGGTCGGCCGCGGGGTCGACGTGCTCGCGGTGGCCGGCGGCGACGGCATGGTCTCGCTCGCCCTCGGCGCGCTGGCCGGCACCGGCGTCCCGCTGGGCATCGTCCCCGCGGGCACCGGCAACGACCACGCCCGCGAGTACGGGCTGCCGCTCGGCGACCCGGAGGCCGCCGCCGACGTGCTGCTGGACGGCCGGATCGCCACCGTCGACCTCGGCCGGGTGGAGACCGCGGACGGCACCGTGCGCCACTTCGGCTCGGTGCTCGCCGCCGGCTTCGACTCGCTGGTCAGCGACCGGACCAACCGGCTGCGCTGGCCGCGCGGCCGGATGCGCTACAACCTCGCCATCCTGGTCGAGTTCGCCAACCTGCGGCCGCTGCCGTTCCGGCTGGTGCTGGCCGACGACACGGTGATCGAGCGCGACCTGGTGCTGGCCGCGGCCGGCAACACCCGCAGCTACGGCGGCGGCATGCTGATCTGCCCCGACGCGGACCACGCGGACGGGCTGCTCGACCTGACCGTCGTCCGGGCGATGCCCCGGCTGAAGGTGGCGCGGTTCTTCCCGACCGTCTTCAAGGGCACCCACGTCCACCACGGGGAGGTGGAGACCCACCGCACCGCCTCGATCCGGATCGAGTCGGCCGGCATCACCGCCTACGCCGACGGCGAGTACGTCGGCCCGCTGCCCGCCGAGGTCACCGTCGACCCCGGCGCGCTGCGGATCGTCGTACCGGCCTGATCCGGCGTCAGCCGCGCAGCGGGAGCTCGATCTCGGCCCACACCACCTTGCCCTCGCGGGTGGAGCGGGAGCCCCACCGGTGGGCCAGCTCGCTGACCAGGTGCATGCCGCGGCCGCCCTCGTCCTCCTCGGCGGACGAGCGCAGCCGCGGCGGCTGGCCGCCGGCGTCGGCGACCTCCACGGTCAGCGTCCGGTCGTCGCGGAAGAGCCGCAGCCGGCGCGGCGCGTCCGCGTGCAGCAGGGCGTTGGTGACCAGTTCACTGACCATCAGCTCGGCGAAGTCGCCGTGCACGGCCAGCCCCCAGCTCTGCAGGGTGGCCCGGGTGAACCGCCGCGCCTGGGACGGCAGCGGGCCCTCGCCGGGCAGGTGCAGGGTAGCGATCCGGTCGGTCGGCACCGGCAGGGCGCGGGCCAGGATCATCGCGATGTCGTCGTCGGTGCCCTCGGCGACCAGCGCGCCGAGCACGGCGTCGGCGCTCTCCTCCAGCGTGCGGGAGCGGCCGGCCAGGGTGCGGCAGAGCAGCTCGATGCCCTCGTCCAGGTCGTGGCCGCGCCGCTCGATCAGGCCGTCGGTGTAGAGCGCGACGGTCGCACCGACCGGCAGGGTGAACTCGACGCTCTCGAACGCCGCACCGCCGATGCCGAGCGGCAGCCCGGCGGGCAGCTCCACGGCGGTCGCCGAGCCGTCCGCGGCCACCCGCACCGGCGGCAGGTGGCCCGCCGAGGAGGCCGTGCAGGTCCGGTCGACGGGGTCGTACACCAGGCAGATGCAGGTCGCGAACTGACCCTCGCCGATGGCGTTGGCGGTCTCGTCGAGGCGGGTCAGCACCTGCTCGGGCGACAGGTCGAGGGTCGCCAGCGTCCGCGCCACCGTGCGCAGCTGACCCATCGTCGCGGCGGCCCGGATGCCGTGGCCCATCACGTCGCCGACCACCAGCGCCACCCGCCCGCAGGACAGCGGCACCACGTCGAACCAGTCGCCGCCGACCTCCGAGACCAGGCTGCTCGGCAGGTAGCGGTGGGCGATCTCCAGGCCGAGCGTGCGGTGGATCTCCTGCGGCAGCAGGCTGCGCTGCAGGGTGAGCGCGGTCTCCCGTTCGCGGCGGTAGAGCCGGGCGTTGTCGATGGCGAGCGCGGCGCGCGCGACCAGCTCCTCGGCGAGCGCCACGTCCGCCGCGGTGAACGGCTCCGGGTTGCGGGTCCGGACGAACTCGGCGCCGCCGAGCACCATGCCGCGGGCCAGCACCGGCACCATCAGGTACGAGTGCACGCCCGCCGCGACCCCGGGGCCGACCCGGTCCGGGTCCGGCACCAGGCCGCGCAGCACCTCCTCGTCCACATGGGCGCGCAGCAGCGGCCGGCCGCTGCGCAGGCACTGCGTGTAGACCCGGTTGGCGGCGTACTCGCTGGTCACCCCGACCGCATCGGCCGCCCGGGTCAGCCCGGCCTCGTACGCCTCGCCGACGGCGACCGCGCGGACCAGGACGGGCTTGTCGGCCTGCAGGGCGGCGGGCTCCTCGCCGCGCAGCACCGGGTCCAGCAGGTCGACGGTGGCGAAGTCGGCGAACCGCGGGATGACCGCCTCTATCAGTTCCTCGGCGGTGCGCTGCAGGTCGAGGGTGGTGCCGATCCGGGCGGTGGCCTCGGCCAGCAGGGCGAGCCGCTCCTGGGCGCGAGCCGCGCGGGCCTCGGCCTGGAAGCGCTCGGTGACGTCGATCAGCGAGGAGCTGACGCCGAGCACCCGGCCGGTGGAGTCCTCCAGCCGGAAGTAGGAGGCCGACCAGGCCCGGTCGCGGAGCGGGTCGCCCGGGGTGCGGCCGTGCGAGCGGGCGTCCACGATCGGTCGACCCGTGCTGAGCACCTGGCGCATCACCGCCTCGACCTCGGCGCTGTTGATGCCCGGCAGCACGGTCGGGACCCGGCGGCCGAGGTGGTCCTCGACCGCCACCCCGTTGATCTTGGCGAGGGCGTTGTTGAGCCGCACGTACCGCAGGTCGGTGTCGTACACCGCCATGCCGATCGGGGACTGCGTGAACAGCCCGTCCAGCACCGCGAGGTCCGCCTCCACCTGGCGCAGCGCGCGCACGTCGGAGGCGGTGGCGAGCAGCAGCGGCCGGCCGTCCGGACCGGCGATCGGGTAGGTGTGGAACTCCAGCTCGACGTCGGTGCCGTCCCGGTGCCGGATCGGGTACACGCCGGACCAGCCGGGTCCGGCCATGATCTGCTGGAACAGTTCCGCCACCCGGCCGCGCCGGTGCTCCGGGACGAGCAGGTGCGCGGCGTAGGCGCCGACGGCCTGCTCCGCCGGGTACCCGGAGAGCGCCGCGGCCTCCTCGCTCCAGTGCAGGATGCGCCCGTCGGCCTGGACGAGGGCGGTGGCGAGCGGCACCAGCCGATGGCCGCCCAGGCGCGCGGAATCCGCGCCCGCCCCGTGGTGACCGGCGCGGTCGGCGGACGTCCACTCGAATCCGTGCATGATCAGGAATTCACCTGCCCGGTACCTTCCCGGTAGGAGTCCGGCCAACCCGGCTCCCACCAGACTGCCGAAAGCCCGGCCGGACGGCGACTGCGCGTCGCGCGTCCGGTCGGGCGGGGTCTCGTCGCGGGTCTCAGCACGCCGGCCGCCCGCCGGCCAGCGCGGTCTCCAGCAGGCCCGCCCACTGGCGGACGATGCCGGCCCGGCGCGGGCCGTCGTCGGTCAGCAGGTTCGCCAGGCCCAGGCCTCGGGCCATGTCCATGGTGGCCTGGACGGTCTCGCGCACCCCGGGCACCGACTCGTCGGCGCCGAGGAACTCCACCGCGGCCCGGTGCGACTCCCGGCCCACGTGCAGCTCCAGGGCGACGATCCGCTCGCGCAGCGCCTCCTCGGTGGCGGCGGCCACCCACAGGTGCAGCCCGGCCCGGAAGAGCGGCCCGGTGTACAGCCGGACGATCATGGAGACCACCGCCTCCGTCCGTCCGGGACCGGCCGGCGGCAGCTGCTCCGCGCTGGCCCGTACCGCCGCCAGCCGTTCGTCGGCGACGTGCTCCACCGCCGCGGTGAAGAGGTCCTCGCGGGTCGGGAAGTGGTGCTGTGCCGCACCGCGCGTCACCCCGGCCCGCTCCGCGACGACGGCGACCGTGGAACCCTGCCAGCCGACCTCGGCCAGGCACTCCACGGCAGCCTCCAGCAGGCGGCGGCGGGTGGCGCGGCTACGGTCCTGCTGCGGGGCGCGCAAGGCGGCGGCGTGGGCGGTCATGGCTGCTCTCGGGTCGTGGGCGGGTGGGCCGATCCTCTCAGATCGCCCCGGGGACGACGGCCTGCGGCCGCACCCTCAGCTCCCTGCGGAGGATCTTGCCGCTGGCCGACTTCGGCACCGCGTCGAGGAACTCCACCGCCCGCACCTTCTTGTACGGCGCGACCCGGGCCGCCACGAACTCCTGGACCTGGTCGCCGGTGAGGGCACTCCCGGGGGTGCGCACCACGAAGGCCTTGGGCCGCTCGGTCCCGTCCTCGTCGGTCACGCCGACCACCGCGGCGTCCGCGATCTCCGGGTGGGTGAGCAGCAGCGCCTCCAGTTCCGCCGGCGCAACCTGGTACCCCTTGTACTTGATCAGCTCCTTGACCCGGTCCACGACGAACAGGTACCCGGCCTCGTCGACGTAGCCGACGTCGCCGGTGTGCAGCCAGCCGTGCTCGTCGATCATCGCGTCGGTCTCGCCCGGCCGGCCGAAGTACCCCTTCATCACCTGCGGGCCGCGGAAGAGCAGCTCGCCGGTCCGACCGGCCGGCAGGTCGGAGTCCGGGTCGTCCAGGGAGACCACCCGCAGCTCGGTGGAGGGCACCATCCGGCCGACCGTGCCGGGCGGCGGCGCCGGGTCGTCCTTCGACACCACGTGGGTGACCGGCGACAACTCGGTCATGCCGTAGCCCTGGAGGATGCGGGGCAGGCCGAGCCGGCGGGCGGCGGCGTCGGCGAGGTCGGCGTCCAGCGGCGCCGCCGCGCTCAGCACGTAGCGGACGGAGGACAGGTCGAAGCGGTCCACCAGCGGGTGCTTGGCCAGCGCCAGGACGATCGGCGGGGCCACGAAGACGCCCTCGATCCGCTGCTCCTCGATGGTCCGCAGGAACTGCTCCAGGTCGAAGCGGGGCAGCACCACCACGGTGGACCCGGTGCGCAGCGGCTGGTTGAGCAGCGCGGTCAGACCGTAGATGTGGAAGAACGGCAGCACCGCGAGGATCCGCTCGCCCGGGTCGGTGCGGTGCACGGCCCCGGTCTGCGCCAGGTTGGAGGAGAGCGAGCGGTGGGTGAGCATCACGCCCTTGGGCAGGCCGGTGGTGCCGCTGGAGTACGGCAGGACGGCGAGGTCGCGGGCCGGGTCGATCGCGGGTGACGGGTCCGGGGCGTCCAGGGCGGCCAGGTCGGCGAGCGAGCGGTGGCCCGGCGCCCGGTCGCAGACCACGATCTCGCCGATCGGGGCACCCTCCGCGGCGAGCTCGGCCGCCGCGGCGGCCGCGGTCGGCAGGAACGCGGCGATGGTGACGATCCAGCGGGCCCGGCTGTCGCGCAGCTGGCCGGCGAGCTCGCCGGCGGTGGCGAGCGAGGAGACCGTGGTGACGGTGGCGCCGGCCCGGGTGGCGGCGTACAGCGCCACCGGGTAGGCGATGGTGTTGGGGCTGTACAGCGCGACCACGTCGCCGGGGCGCACGCCGGCCGCGGCGAGACCGGCCGCGGTCCGGCGGACGGCGGCGGCGAGCCCGGCGTAGGTGAGGGTGCGCCCGGTGATCCCGTCGACCAGGGCCGGCAGGTCGGCCCGGCCGTCGAGGTCCCCGAGCACGGCCTCGTGGATCGGCAGGTCGAGCGGCTCGATGTCGGCGTGGTCGCTGCGGAACACCATGCATGCCTCCGGCTGGCTGATCCTCGGTGTGGTCGGCGCTGGTGACAGCCTGCCGGTTTTCCGGTCCGGAGCCCAGAGGGCGGACGGCAGAGATCCGCGCGGGGGCGGGGCGCCGCCCCCGCGCACGGGTGGCGGCTCAGTACGAGCGGGGCAGTCCGAGGGTGTGCTGGGCGACGTAGTTGAGCACCATCTCGCGGCTGACCGGGGCGACCCGGCCGACCCGGGTGGCGGTGAGCAGCGCCGCCAGGCCGTACTCCTGGGTGAGGCCGTTGCCGCCGAGGGTCTGCACGGCCTGGTCGACGGTGCGGCAGGCGGCCTCGCCCGCGGCGTACTTGGCCATGTTGGCCGCCTCGCCGGCGGCCAGGTCGTCGCCCGCGTCGTAGAGGTGGGCGGCCTTCTGCATCATCAGCCGGGCGAGCTCCACCTCGATGGCGCACTGCGCGAGCGGGTGGGCGATGCCCTGGTGGGCGCCGATCGGCGCGTCCCAGACGGTGCGGGTGCGGGCGTACGCCACGGCGGTGTCCAGGGCGCGGCGGGCGGCGCCGATCGAGAACGCCGCCGTCATGATCCGCTCGGGGTTGAGGCCGGCGAACAGCTGGAGCAGTCCGGCGTCCTCCGCGCCGACCAGGGCGTCGGCGGGCAGCCGGACGTCGTCCAGGAAGACCTGGTACTGCTTCTCGGGGGCGACCAGCTCCATCGGGATCGCCCGGTACTCGAAGCCCGGCGTCTCCCGCGGGACGACGAACAGGGAGGGCCGCAGCTTCCCGGTGCGGGCGTCCTCGGTGCGGGCGACGAAGAGCACGGCGTCGGCCTGGTCGATACCGGAGATGAAGACCTTCCGCCCGGTCAGCAGCCAGTCCTCGCCGTCGGGGCGGGCGACGGTGGCGATCCGGTGCGCGTTGGAACCGGCGTCCGGCTCGGTGATGCCGAAGGCCATCCGGCGGGTGCCGTCGGCCAGCCCGGGCAGCCAGCGCAGGCGCTGCTCCTCGGTGCCGAAGCGGGCGATGACGGTGCCGCAGATCGCGGGCGAGACCACCATCATCAGCAGCGGGCAGCCGCCGGCGCCGAGCTCCTCCAGGACGATGGCCAGTTCGGTGATCCCGGCGCCGCCCCCGCCGTACTCGGTGGGCAGGCTGACGCCGAGGTAGCCGAGCTTGCCGGCCTCGGCCCACAGTTCGTCGACGGGCTCGCCGGCCCGGGCCTTGGCCTGGAAGTAGGCCGGGCCGAAGCGGGCCGCCAGGTCGGCCACCGCCCGGCGCAGCGCCTGCTGTTCGGCGGTCTCGACGAGGTGGCCTGCGGTGGTGCGCGGAGCGGACATGCGGAGTCCTTTCCCGGGCTGTCGGGTGGCGGGCGGTGCGGGGCGGGGCCGGAGGTGCGGGGCGGAGCGGGCGGACGGGCCGATGAGGGGTCAGACGGGCCGGACGACGACCAGGACGGCCCCCGGCTCGACCTGGCGGCCCGGCTCGACGCGCAGTTCGGTCACGATGCCGTCGGCGGGGGCGGTCACCCGGTGCTCCATCTTCATGGCCTCCAGCCAGAGCAGCGGCCGGCCCGCGGTGACGCTCTCGCCGACCTCGACGGCGACCCGCAGCACGGTGCCGGGCATCGGGGCCAGCAGGGCGCCGGGCTCGGTCCGGGCCGCCGGGTCGGGGAAGCGTTCCAGGGCGGTGAGCGCGACCGCGCCGAGCGGGCTCTCGACGTGCACCTGCGGCCCGTACGCGGCCACCGTGAAGGCCCGGCGGACCCCGGCGCTCTCCAGCTCGACACGGTCCGGGGTCGCGGACACCAGTCGGGTGTCGGGGTGGCCCTCGGCGTCGAGGCCGGCCCGGCCGAGCCGGTAGCGGACCTCCAACTCCTCGCCGTCGTCGGTGCGGTAGCGCTTGATCTGGGGCTGGGACGGCAGGTTGCGCCAGCCCGAGGGCAGCGCGGTGCGGCGGGCCGCGGCGTCCGCCAGCGCCGCCGCGAGGGCGGCCAGCGGGCGGTCCTTGCCGTCGGGGGCGGTGAGGTCGGCGGCGTGCTCGGCGAGGAAGCCGGTGTGCAGCCGGCCCGCCAGGAACGCCGGGTGGCGCAGCGCCCGGACGAGCAGTTCCCGGTTGGTGCCGGGTCCGTGGATCCGGGCGCGCTCCAGTGCGTCGGCGAGCCGCCGGGCGGCGGCGGCCCGGGTGGGCGCCCAGGCGACGACCTTGGCGAGCATCGCGTCGTAGTGCACGGTGACGGCCGAGCCGTCGTCGACGCCGGAGTCCAGACGCAGCCCGGACGGCGCCGAGGAGGTGGTGAACTCGACCGCCGGGCAGGCGAGTTCGAACCGGTGGAGGCGCCCGGTACGGGGCTGCCAGTCGTGCGCCGGGTCCTCGGCGTACAGCCGGGCCTCGATCGCGCAGCCGCTCGTCGCGGGGGGCCGCTCCGGCAGCCGGCCGCCCTCGGCGACGGCGAGCTGGAGGGCGACCAGGTCGAGTCCGGTGACGCACTCGGTGACCGGGTGCTCGACCTGCAGGCGGGTGTTCATCTCCAGGAAGGCGAGCCGGCCGTCGGGGGCGAGCAGGAACTCCGCCGTACCGGCGCCGACGTAGCCGATCGCCCGGGCGGCGTCCTCGGCGGCCCGGTGCAGTGCGGCGCGCAGGTCGTCGTCCAGACCGGGCGCCGGCGCCTCCTCGACCACCTTCTGGTGGCGGCGCTGCAGCGAGCAGTCCCGGTCGCCGACGGCCCACACGGTGCCGTGCGCGTCCGCCATCAGCTGCACCTCGACGTGCCGGCCGCTCGGCAGGTACGGCTCGCAGAACACCTCGTCGGAGCCGAACGCGGAGAGCGCCTCGGCGCGGGCGGCGGCGAGCGCGGCGGGCAGCTCGGCGAGGTCGGCGACCACCCGCATGCCGCGGCCGCCGCCACCGGCGGCGGCCTTGACCAGCAGCGGCAGGTCGGCCTCGGTGGGCTCGTCGCCGACGGTGAGCACCGGGACGCCGGCCCCGGCCATCAGCCGTTTGGCGCCGGTCTTGGAGCCCATCGCGGCGATCACGGCGGGCGGCGGTCCGATCCAGGTCAGCCCGGCGTCGAGGACGGCCTGCGCGAAGCCCGCGTTCTCGGAGAGGAACCCGTACCCGGGGTGGACGGCATCGGCACCGGCGGCCAGGGCGGCCGCGATGACCAGGTCGCCGCGGAGATAGGTGTCGGCGGGCGCGGCGCCGGGCAGCCGGACAGCGGCGTCGGCCTCCCGGACGTGCGGGGCCTCGGCGTCCGGGTCGGAGTGGACGGCGACGGTGGCGATGCCGAGCTCCCGGCAGGTGCGGAAGACGCGGCGGGCGATCTCGCCGCGGTTGGCGACCAGTACAGAGGTGATCATGCCTGTTGTCCTCACGTGGGGAGCTACATCCGGAAGACGCCGTAGCCGCGGGCGCCCTCGACGGGCCCGCTGTGCACGGCGGAGAGGCAGAGGCCGAGCACCGTCCGGGTGTCCCGGGGGTCGATCACGCCGTCGTCGTACAGCCGGCCGGAGAGGAAGGCGGGCAGCGACTCGGACTCGATCTGCTGCTCCACCATGGCCCGGATCGCCGCGTCGGCGTCCTCGTCGTACGGGGCGCCCTTGGCCGCGGCGGACTGCCGGGCGACGATGGAGAGCACCCCGGCCAGCTGCTGCGGGCCCATCACCGCGGACTTTGCGCTCGGCCAGGCGAACAGGAACCGCGGCTCGTAGGCCCGCCCGCACATGCCGTAGTGCCCGGCCCCGTACGAGGCGCCCATCAGCACGGACAGGTGCGGCACCCGGGAGTTGGAGACCGCGTTGATCATCATCGCGCCGTGCTTGATGATGCCGCCCTGCTCGTACGCCTCGCCGACCATGTAGCCGGTGGTGTTGTGCAGGAAGACCAGCGGGATGTCGCGCTGGTTGGCGAGCTGGATGAACTGGGCGGCCTTCTGCGACTCGGCGCTGAACAGCACGCCCTGGGCGTTGGCGAGGATACCGACCGGGTAGCCGTGCAGGGTCGCCCAGCCGGTGGCCAGGCTCGGTCCGTACAGCGGCTTGAACTCGTCGAAGTCCGAGCCGTCGACGAGCCGGGCGATCACCTCGCGCGGGTCGAACGGCACCTTGAGGTCGCCGGGGACGATGCCGAGCAGCTCCTCCTCGTCGTACACCGGCGGCTCGGCGGCGATGTCCGGCAGCGGGCCGCTGCGCCGCCAGTGCAGGCGGTGCACGATCCGCCGGGCGATCCGGCAGGCGTCCGCCTCGTCCTCGGCGACGTGGTCGGCCAGGCCCGAGGTGCGGGCGTGCATGTCGGCGCCGCCGAGCCGCTCCTCGTCGGCCTCCTCCCCGGTGGCCATCTTCACCAGCGGCGGCCCGCCGAGGAACACCTTGGCCCGCTCGCGGACCAGCACGGTGTGGTCCGACATCCCGGGCACGTACGCACCGCCGGCGGTGGAGTTGCCGAAGACCAGGGCGATCGTCGGGATGCCGGCCGCGGAGAGCCGGGTGAGGTCGCGGAAGAGCGCGCCGCCCGGGATGAAGATCTCCTTCTGGCTGGGCAGGTCGGCGCCGCCGGACTCCACCAGGTTCACCAGCGGCAGCCGGTTGTGCAGCGCGATCTCGTTGGCCCGCAGCGCCTTGCGCAGCGTCCACGGGTTGCTGGAGCCGCCGCGCACGGTCGGGTCGTTCGCGGTGATCACGCACTGGGTGCCCTCGATGACGCCGATGCCGGTGACCAGCGAGGCGCCGACCGGGTAGTCGCTGCCCCAGGCGGCCAGCGGGGAGAGCTCCAGGAAGGGCGAGTCCTGGTCGATCAGCAGCTCGATCCGCTCGCGGGCGGTCAGCTTGCCGCGGGCGCGGTGCCGGTCGACGTACCGGGGCCCGCCGCCGGCCAGTGCCTTGGCGTGCTCGGCGGTGAGCGCGTCGAGCTTGTCCAGCATGGCGGCGCGGTGGGCCGCGTACTCGTCGCCGCCGGTCTCCAGGCGGGTGGCGAGGGTGGTCACAGCAGGGCCTCCGGGATGTCGAGGTGCCGGGAGCGCAGCCACTCGCCCAGGGCCTTGGCCTGCGGGTCGAAGCGGTGCTGGGCGGCGACGCCCTCGCCGAGCAGGCCGGTGAGGACGAAGTTGACGGCGCGCAGGTTGGGCAGCAGGTGCCGTTCGACGGGCAGCCCGGCGGCCTCCGGCAGGAGCTCGCGCAGGCGGTCGACGGTCAGGGTGTGGGCGAGCCAGCGCCAGCCGTCCTCGCTGCGGGCCCAGACGCCGAGGTTGGCGTCGCCGCCCTTGTCGCCGCTGCGGGCGCCGGCCACCAGGCCGAGCGGGGCACGCCGGGTCGGCCCGGCCGGCAGCGGCGGCGGCAGAACGGGTGCCGCCACCGGGGCGAGCGGCCGGGTGGCGGCCGGCGGTGCGACGGCCCGGCGGGTGCCGTCCGGCAGCACCGCGGTGTGCGGAACGCTGCCCGCGTCGACGTACACCGTCTCGAAGACGCCGTACGGGGCGCCGGGCCCGGGCGGGGCGGTGAGGTGGAAGCCGGGGTAGCCGGCGAGGCCGAGCTCGACGGCGGCGGCACCGACGGCGCGGCCGACCCGGCGCTCGTCCGGGTCGCGGACGGTGAGGCGCAGCAGCGCGGAGGCCTGCTCCTCGGTGGCGGCGTCCGGGTGGTCGGTGCGGGCGAGGGTCCAGCTCAGCTCCGCGGGCGGCTGCTGCAGCGCGGCGCCCATCTGACGGCGGACCAGGGCGGCCTTCTCCTCGATGTCGAGCCCGGTGAGCACGAACACCACCTCGTTGCGCCAGCCGGCCAGCCGGTTGAGCCCGACCTTGAGCGTGGGCGGCGGGGCCTCCCCGCGCACCCCCTCGATCCGCACCCGGTCCGGCCCCTGGGCGGCGACCCGGACGGTGTCCAGCCGGGCCGTCACATCGGGCCCGGCGTAGCGCGCCCCGCCGGTCTCGTACAGCAGTTGGGCGGTGACGGTCTCCACGGTGACGGCGCCGCCGGTGCCGGGGTGCTTGGTGATGACGCTGCTGCCGTCGGCGTGGATCTCCGCGAGCGGGAAGCCGGGGCGGGTGACGTCGTGCTCGCGGAAGAAGGAGTAGTTGCCGCCGGTCGCCTGGGCGCCGCACTCCAGGACGTGCCCGGCGACCACGGCGCCGGCCAGTGCGTCCCGGTCCTCCGGTCCCCAGCCGAAGTGGGACATGGCCGGTCCGGCCACCAGGGCGGCGTCGGTGACGCGTCCGGTGACCACGACGTCAGCGCCGCCGTCCAGGCAGGCCGCGATGCCGGCCGCGCCCAGGTAGGCGTTGGCCGCCAGCAGCCCCGGCCGGGCCCCGAGGCCGGCCGCCCGGTCCAGCAGGTCGTCGCCCTCGACGTGGCCGACCCGCAGGGCCAGCCCCTGCTTGGCGGCGAGGTCGGCGACCGCCTCGGCGAGCCGCGCGGGGTTGAGCCCGCCCGCGTTGACCACGATCCGCACCTGCCGGTCCGCGGCGAGTCCGAGGCACTGCTCGGCCTGCCGCAGGAACGTCCGGGCGTAGCCGAGCCCGGGATCCTTGAGGCGGTCCCTGGCCAGGATGAGCATGGTGAGTTCCGCCAGGTAGTCGCCGGTGAGGACGTCCAGCGGACCGCCGGTGAGCATCTCCTCGAACGCGGCGAACCGGTCGCCGTAGAACCCTGACGCATTGCCGATCCGCAGCACGCGACGCCTCCCCTGCCCTGGCCCAGCAGCAGCCTGGCAGCGGCCCGCAGAGAAAGCAAGCATGCATGCTTGTTTTTATTCGCAACCCGGGAGTTGCGGATTGACGACCCATCATGCAACCCTGATGTTGCACATTGACGCGACCGCGAGCACGCCCGAACGGCTCCGGGCGGCCCGGCCGGCCGGCCGCCACCGGCTGCCCGGCCGACCGAGGGAGCCATCCGTGGACCAGGACCGGATCGAGCTGGAGATCACCGTCGCCGCCCCCGTGACCCGGGTCTGGGAGCTGCTGACGCACCCGTCCGGGATCGGCCGCTGGCTCGGCACCGGGCGGCCCGCCGAGATCGACCTGCGCCCGGGCGGCCCGCTCCGCTGCCACCACGGCACCGGGCCGCACGGCCTGCTCACCGCCCGCTTCGCGCGGATCGAACCGCCGCGCCGGCTCGCCTTCCGCCGGATCCACACCGGGTCCGGCGGGGAGCCGGCGGCGGGCCGGCAGACCCTGGTCGAGTTCATCCTCGCCCCCGAGAGCGCCGCCGGCACCCGGCTGCGCCTGGCGGAGAGCGGCTTCGCCGCCCTGGCCGCGGACGGCGCAGCGCACCGCGCCCGGAACGCGGCCGCCTGGGCGCACCGGCTCGCCGTGCTGCGCGACCACGCCGAACGCCCTGCGGCGCCCATGCACTGAACGACACCAAGGTCGCTCCGGGACGCCCGATGTGACGGTCGGTCGGATCAGCCGCGACCGCCGGACCGATGCGGCGGCCTCCCGCGACGCGACTCGGGCGGGGCCGCGACCGGGGCCGCGACTGCACCGGCGGACGCTGGAGCGGGGGCGAGCGATCGGCCCGCAGCAGGCCCCGTACGCCGCCGAACCGCCGTTACGGCAACGCTCTGTGACGGCGATCGGGCCGCCGGGTACCGCCGATGGCCCAGCGGTCACCTCGATTCCCACCCGGGCGGACGAACCTCGCGCGTGCCCGGAGGACCGCCGTGCCGACCCGTGCCAAGACTTGTGGCGGGCGCCGCCCGGCAGACGGAGCGGCGGACCCGGGTTCCCGGACTCGACCGGGCACCCTTCCCTCCCGAATGGAGAAGACCGTGAAGGACATCCGTAGGGCCCTCGCCCTGGCCACCGCCGCCGGCGCCCTCGTTCTCGGCTCGGCAGGCGTCGCAAGCGCCGACGCGACGGCGACCGGCACGGCCATCGGATCCCCGGGCATCCTGTCCGGCAACGTCATCCAGGTTCCGATCCACATCCCGATCAACATCTGCGGGAACAGCATCAACCTTATCGGCCTGCTCAACCCGACCGCCGGCAACGTCTGCAC
>NZ_JBHWBW010000056.1:0-4440 GCF_042735675.1 Kitasatospora sp. NPDC059571 | reverse complement strand
CCGCGCCCGCGCGGGCGCCCGCGCGCGCCCCCCCCCCCCGCGCGGGGGGGGCCGCGGGCGCGGGGGGCCCCCCCCCCCCGGCCGGGCGGCCGCTCGGTCAGCCGGCCTGCTGCTCGATCAGCCGGACGACCTGCTCGCAGAGTTCGTGGGTGCGCAGCGCGTCGTGCGCCGACAGCACCTTGCCGGCCCGGACGGCCTCCAGGAAGGCCAGCACGACCTGCTCGATGCCGCGCTGGCGGGCGACCGACACCCAGTCGCCGCGCCGCCGGACGGTCGGCTGGCCGCGGAAGTCGACCACCTCCGCCAGGTTGATCACCGAGCGCTTGGAGTCCCCGCCCGAGACCTCCAGGACCTCCTCGGTGGCGCCGCTCATCCGGTTCATGATCCCGAGCGCGGTGAAGCCCTCGCCGGCCAGCGTCAGCACCACGTGCTCCAGCAGGCCGTCCCGGCTGCGCGAGCGGACGTCGACGTGCTCGATCTCGCCGGGGACGAGGAAGCGCAGTGTGTCCACCACGTGGATGAAGTCGTCGTACACCACGGAGCGGGCGGCCTCGGGCAGTCCCTCGCGGTGCTTCTGAAGGACGATCAGGTCGCGCGGCCGCTCCTGCGCCATCAGATACCCGGGCGCATGGCGCCGGTTGAAGCCGACCAGCAGGGAGCGGCCGGACCGGTCGGCCAGGTCGACCAGGCGGCGGGCCCCGTCCAGGGTGTGGTCGAGCGGCTTGTCGACGTACACGTCGATGCCCGCGGAGAGCAGGCGCTCGACGATCGGGACGTGCTGGCTCGTGGCGGCGTGCACGAAGGCGGCCCGCACGCCGCTGTCGATCACGTCCCCGAGGTCGGTGTAGCGGTGGGCGATGCGGTACGCGTCGCCGATGCGGTCCAGCTTGGCGCGGTCGCGGGTCATCAGCCGCAGGTCCAGGCCGGGTTGGGCGGTGAGGACGGGGAGGTAGGCCTTCTGGGCGATGTCGCCGAGGCCGATCACCGCCACCGGGAGGGTCTCGCCGGCGGGGTCGGTGTCGTGCTCGCTCACGGGCGCTCCTGCTGAGGGTGGGTGGCCCCCTTGTCTGTGGCCCCGGAGGGTGGTGGTCGCCGAGGCCGGGCCGCCCAGCAGCATATGCCAGAACCGCCGTTGAGCAGTGTGAATGCCGAACTTCGCGGCGGGAGAAGCCGGTTGTCGGCGCGGCCGGGCCGGCTGCGGCTCAGCCCTCGGCCAGACCGCGGGCGGCACCCGTCAGCGCGGTGAGCACCGGGGCGATCAGCGGGTGCAGCTCGGCACCGGACCGCACCGCGGCGAACACCTTGCGGGTGGCCAGCTCGCTGTCGACCGGGCGGACGGCGACCGCGGCGAGGTCGGTGCCGCGCAGCGCCGACCGCGGCACCAGCGCCACCCCGGCCCCCGCCGAGGCGAGCGCCACCACCGCCCGGAAGTCGTCCGAGGAGTGCACCAGCCGCGGCTGGAACCCGGCGTGCTCGCAGGCCAGCAGCACCACGTCGTGGCAGGGGTTGCCGGGGTACGGGCCGATCCACGGCTCCGCGGCCAGCGAGGCCACCTCGACCGGGCCGCCGGCCGCGGCCAGCGGGTGCCCGAGCGGCAGGACGGCACGGAACGGCTCGGCGTACAGCGGGACCCGGGTGATCCGCCGGTCGTCGGCGCGCGGTGCGCCGCGGTACTCCACCGCCACCGCGAGGTCGGCCTGGCCGTCGAGCAGCATCGGCAGGCTGGCGTCGCCCTCGGCGTCCAGCACCTTCAGCCGGACGCCGGGCGCGCTCTGCGCGAGGTCCGCGATGGCCGGGGCGAGCACCAGCGCGATCCCGGTGGCGAACGACGCCACGGTGACCTCGCCGGCGACCCCCGCGCTGTAGGCGGCCAGGTCGGCCTCGGCCCGTTCGAGCTGGGCGAGCACCGCGTCCGCGTGGCCGAGCAGGATCTCGCCGGCGGCGGTGAGCCGCACCCCGCGGCCGTCCCGGGCGAGCAGGTGGTGGCCGGTCTCCTGCTCCAGTGCGGCGAGCTGCTGGGAGACGGCGGAGGGGGTGAGGTACAGCGCTGCCGCGGCGGCCGTCACGGTTCGGTGGTCGGCCACGGCCCGCAGGGTCCGCAGCCGTCGTGCGTCGATCACGGCTCAATTCTGCCAGCGCGGCGCCGCCGCCCGGGACGGCCGCCCCGGCCCGCGGCGGGCCTCAGTTCCCGCCCGGCGGGCCGAGCCCCCCCCCCCCGCGGGGGCCACAGCGCCCCCCCGGGGGGCCGCCCCCCCCCGGGCGGGCCGGGGCCGCCCCCCCCCGCGCCCCCGGGCGGAGCCGGCCCGGCCACCGCGACCCGGAGGGCGACCGGCTCGGACAGCCGGCGGCCGGTGAGCGCGTACTGGACGAGGCAGCCCGCCAGCACCACGGCCAGCGCACCGGCGGCGTCGGCCAGCCAGTGGTTGGCGGTGGCGACCACCACCGCCAGGGTGACGGCCGGGTAGAGCGGGGCCAGCACCCTGAGCCAGCGGCGGCGGGTGGCGGTGAGCACGGCCAGCGTGCACCAGAGCGCCCAGGCGATGTGCAGCGAGGGCATCGCGGCGTACTGGTTGGTGAGGTCGGTCAGCACGCCGGTGGGCGCGGTGTCCGGCGCGCCGTACGCGGTGTCGCGCAGACCGGCCCCGGGGGTCAGCCGGGGCGGGGCCAGCGGATAGCCCCAGAAGCCGACCAGCGCGAGCCCGGTGGCGGTGAAGAGGACGGTGCGGCCGGCCCGGTACCGGTCGGGGTGGCGGAGGTAGAGCCAGGCCAGCACCACCACCGGCACGATCAGGTGGAGGATCTTGTAGTACTCGAGGGACGCGTCCAGCAGTCCCTCGCTGCGCAGCACCAGGCGGTTGAGGGTCCGCTCGACGTCGATGTGGAGGAACGCCTCCGCCCGGCGGATGTCCTGGGCGTTGGCGATCGCGGTCGCGGCACGGTCCGGGGCGGCGTTGCGGATCCAGCTGTAGATGCCGTAGCCGACCTGGACGAAGAGCAGCTCCAGCAGCAGGTCGGGCCGGCTGACCGGCCGCATCCGGGCCGGCAGCAGCGGCAGGAACGGCAGGCCGAACGGGCGGTGCGGGGTCGGCCCCGGGGCGCGCCGCACCGACCAGAGCGGGTCCGCGCTCCGGCGGAAGGGCAGCACCGCGGCGGCCGCCGGGGCCGCCAGCGCCGGCGCGCCGCGCAGCAGGAAGGAGGTCACCGGTTCGATGCCGGGGTCGAACAGCCTGCCGGGCAGCAGGGCCAAGGCCACCGCGACCACCGGCCACAGCACCCGGTCCTCGGGCCGCCGCCCGATCCGGCCGACCGCCGCCGCGAGCAGCCACCCGAGACCGGCCGGCCCGGTCAGCGGGGCGACGGTGATCGCCGCGCAGCCCACCACCCCGGCCGCGAGCAGGCGCTGCCCGTCCGCGGCGAGCCCGGCGCCCCGCCGGACGGCCGCCCCTGCGACCACCGCGGCGATCAGGGCCCAGAGCACGAGCAGCGGTGGACCGTGCAGGCCGAGCCGGAACAGCAGGCCGTACGCGGACTGGTTGTCCGGCCCGGCGGCGAGCAGCGGATCGGCGAGCCGGCGCCAGGAGCGCAGCGTGGGGCCCGGGGCGGCCGACCAGACCGCCAGGTCGAGCGCCCCGGCCACCAGGACGGCGGTGAGCGCGCGGCGGCGCTCCCCGCGCACGGCCGCGAGGGCGGCGAAGAGCAGCAGGACGGGTTCGAGTGCGATCGCCGTACCGAGCGCCGCTCCCCCGGCGCCCCGGCCGGGCCCGAGCACCTCGGTGAGGACCAGGGCCAGGCAGCACACCCCGAGGACGGCGTCGATCGGCACGCCGCGCAGGTCGGCGCCGGTCAGCAGGGCGCCCGCGGCGAGCGCTCCGACGGCCCCGGGCAGCGGCAGGCCGGGCGGCGGGTCCCGGGCGAGCCGGACGGCGATCACGGTGACGGCGGCGAGCGCGGCCGCCGTCAGGACGGCCCGGGTGCCCGTGCCGGACCAGCCGCCCAGGGCGGCGGCCACCACGTCCGCCAGCGGGGCGGGCCGGCCGGCGGGCGCGCCGAGGGCGTGCCAGGTGACCGGTCCGCACACGCCGAGGACGGCGAGCAGGACGAGGGCGGTGAGCCTGCGCGGGGAGCTGCGGAGCCGGTGCCGGTCCGCTCGCGACGGGAGCACCCGGGGCATCCGCCCACCTCCCGCCGCGGCCGTGCACCGGCCCGGGACGGGCGGTGCCTACCCTGCCGACTCTCCGACTGCGGCGGGCCGGGCGCATCCCGTGGGGCTGCCGGCCGGGCGCCGCCGCCGGCCTGCACCGGCCCCGGACGTGCGGAACCGGGGGCCCGGGGGGGGGGGGTTGCGGGCCGGGGGGGGTGGGGGGGGGTGGGGTAGCCCCCCCGGGGGGGCGGGGGGGGGGGGTGCCCGCCGGGGGGGGGACACCCCCCCGGTCGCGCCCC
>NZ_JBHWBW010000055.1:21365-26444 GCF_042735675.1 Kitasatospora sp. NPDC059571 | reverse complement strand
GATCGAGGAGAAGCCCGAGAAACCGAAGTCGCGCTACGCGGTGCCGGGACTGTACTTCTACGACAACCGGGTGGTGGAGATCGCGCGCGGGCTGCAGCCCAGCGCCCGGGGCGAGTTGGAGATCACCGCGGTCAACGAGGCCTACCTGCGGACCGGTGAGCTCCAGGTGACCCGACTGGACCGCGGCACGGCCTGGCTGGACACCGGCACGTTCGTCTCGATGGTGCAGGCCTCGGAGTTCGTGCGGGTGATAGAGGAACGCCAGGGCTTCAAGATCGGCTGCATCGAGGAAGCCTGCTGGCGGGCCGGGCTGATCGACGACGGCCGACTGCGCACGCTGGCCGAGCCGTTGCTCAAAAGCGGGTACGGCCGGTACCTGCTGGACCTGTTGGACGAGGAGAACGAGCGGTGAAGTTCCGCGAGTCGCTGATCGAGGGCGCCCTCGAGATCACCCCACAGCTGCACGGGGATCCGCGCGGCCTGTTCACCGAGTGGTACCGCTTCGACCGGCTGGCCGAACTGGTGGGCCACCCGCTGCGCCTGGCCCAGGGGAACCTCTCGGTCTCGGCCCGCGGCGTGGTGCGCGGCATCCACTTCGCGGACGTGCCGCCCGGCCAGGCCAAGTACGTGACCTGTGTGCGCGGTGCGGTGCTCGACGTGGTGGTCGACCTGCGGGTCGGCTCGCCGACGTTCGGGCGCTGGGAGGGCTTCCGCCTGGACGACGTGGACCGGCGCGCGGTGTACGTCCCGGAGGGGCTGGGGCACGGCTTCTGCGCGCTGAGCGACGACGCGACGCTCTCCTACCTGTGTTCGGAGACGTACAACCCGACCGGTGAGCACGCGGTGCACCCGCTCGACCCGGACCTGGGCATCGAGTGGCCGGCCGAGGCGCCGCAACTGTCCGCCCGGGACGAGGCCGCGCCGTCGCTGGCCGAGGCCCTGGCCGGCGGGCTGCTGCCGTCGTACGAGGCCTGCCGGGCGTACACCGCCGGGCTCTGAACGAACGGCCCGGCCCGGGCGCGCGTCTCGCGCCCCCGGGCCGAGCCACCGCGCCTCCCGGACGCAGGCGCCGTCTGCCGGCTGTGGTGCGCGATGCCGGCGACGGTGCCGGTGCTCCTGGTCGAGGTTGACCACCGGAAAGGAGGAGCGGGAGTGGTGCCTCCCTGCCGCAACCCCTGCGTGCGCCCCTCTTGGACGAGCGGGTGAGGGTGCGAGCAGGTCCCGGGGCGACGACGGACCGTGTACCGGCTGCCCATGGCCGACGCTGACCGCCGTGCGTGCCACGAAGCCGCAGGCGAGTGGGCCGCTGCCGAGATCGCGGCCACCCGGAATTGATGAGATGACGTTCCCGGTGGCGCCGCTCCTGTTGCTGAGTCCCGTCCGGCGCTGAAGCAATCTGCCGATGGTACTGCTGGACAAGCGGGCCAGTGTCGGCCGCGTTTGGACAAATTGGGCGAGCAGCTCATCCGCGTTGAAAGGACGTCATGCATTGCTGGCCCTCCACCCCGTGTCCACCGTTCCCCACCAGGGCCGGAGCCGCAGTCAGCAGCCGATCGCGATGATTCGGTCGGGCTCCGCCAATTCCCGGTTGTTCGGTTGCGTTCCGTCCCCGGGGGGTGGCAGCCGACTTTCCGGCGCTCTGCCATTCGGGTGGTGCTTCGTCAGAACGGTTGTCGGGGCCATAACACGACTGGGTTACTGTACGTACCCGGAGGACAGCCCGTCCGTATCCATGCGCAGGAACGGCAGCGGGACGCCCTCGGCATCGGGATCGGCCTTGTCGGCGGGAGCCGTGACGGGCCTCCCTCAGGACGGGTGGATCCGCTCGCTGGTACGGCGGGTCCGTCCCCGGCCGACCATGTCCGCCGCTGTTGTCGGAGGCCGTGACGTGGTCGGTTGGCATCCATCCATCCACCCTCACCTCTGCTCGACGGCCTGAGTCAAGGAACCGTCATCAGGCGGCCTGCCCGCACGGCGCCCACTCCGCTCCGAGCCGACGTGGCCACGTCGGCTGAAATTCTCATGAGCCCAGGCGGCCGTTGGGCCACCAGATTCCAGGATCCGGGGCACGCCCAAGTCCACGGCAGCGCGACGTCCGTCCGCTGTCGGACGCCGTGTCGCGCTGTCAGCCGTGGACTGCCTGCATCCGCCCACCCAGCCAGTGCCCTCAGGAGGCAACCATGCCCATCAGCCCGAACCAGGGATCCACCGCAGGCGGGACGACGGTGACCATCACCGGCACCAACCTGGCCGGCGCCACCGCCGTCAAGTTCGGCACCAAGCCGGCCACCATCACCGCCAACACCCCCACGCAGGTCACCTGCATCTCGCCCTCCGGCTCCGGCACGGTCGGTGTCACGGTCACGACCGCCGGCGGCACCAGCAACCCGCTCTCGTTCTTCTACATCGGCGCTCCGTTCAAGTCCTCGCTGAGCGAGACGTCCGGACCCACCGCGGGCGGGAACAGCGTCACCATCACCGGCACCGGCATGGCCACCGCGAACTCGGTCCAGTTCGGTGCCAACAGCGCGACCCCGACCGTCATCTCGGACAGCCAGATCAGCGTCACCGTGCCCGCCGGCGTGTCCGCCGGCACGGTCAGCGTCAGCGTCACCACGGTCGGCGGCACGAACAACGGGTTCTCCTACAGCTACGTGGACGCGCCGACCGTCAGCACCATCACCCCGTCCTCCGGGCCGACTTCCGGCGGCACTGGGGTGACCGTCACCGGAACCAGCCTCTCCACCACCCAGTCGGTCACCGTCGGCGGCACCGCGGCGCCGTTCTCGGTGGTGAGCGACACCACGCTGTCGGTCGTGACCCCGCCCGGGACGGCCGGCGCGAGCGACGTGGTGATCACCACCACCGGCGGCAGCGCCACGTCCGTCGGCGGCTTCACCTACGTCTCCGGCCCCGGCATCTAACCCATCCCCGGCGTGTCCGCTCCCCTGGAGCGCGCAGTACCCGCCGCCCGGGCGGAGACCCATCCCTCCTCCCGGGCGCTGCCGACAGACCACAACGGCCACCCATCCCGCAGAAAGGAACGCTATGGGCGCTTCCAAGGACTCGCACCCGTCCTCCGGCCCCGCGGACGAAACCTCGCCCGCGCCGAGCATCACCACCGTCCTCCTGGCGTCGCCGCCCGCGCTCTCCTCCCTGGCACCAAGCCAAGGGCCTGCCGCGGGCGGGACGGTCGTGACCCTGACCGGCAGCAACCTCACCGGGGCGACCGCGGTCACCTTCGGCAGCACCGCAGCCGCCTCGTACACCGTCGTTTCCCCCACCCAGATCACTGCCACCGCACCCCCCGGCGCCGCCGGGCCGGTGCATGTCGCAGTCACCACCCCGGGCGGCACGAGCAACGAGCTGGCCTACTTCCTCCTCAACGCTCCGACATTGACGGCCGTCACCCCAAGCCAGGGGCCGGGCGGTTCGGTGGTCCTGACCGGTACGAATCTCCTCGCGGCGAGCGGCGTGAGCTTCGGCGGTACGCCCGCCGTCTCGTTCTCGGTGATCTCCAGCACCCAGATCAGCGCCCTCGCGCCGGTCGGCAGCGGCACGGTCGCCATCACGGTCACCACGCCGGGCGGCACCAGCAACGGCGTGTCCTTCGCCTATGTACCGAGCCCCAGCCTCACCGCCGTGGCGCCGCTCCAGGGAGCGACCGCGGGCGGGACGGTCGTGACCCTGACCGGCACCAACCTCACGGGTGTCACCGCCGTCGCCTTCGGCACGGCCCCCGCGACCTCCTTCACGGTCGTCTCTCCCACCCAGATCACCGCCGTCGTGCCGTCGGGAACGGCCGGACCGGTCCAGGTCTCGGTCACCTCTCCCGGCGGCACCAGTGGAGGTCTCGCGTACTACTACGTCAGTGGGCCGACGCTCACGTCCGTGACACCGGGTCAGGGACCGACCGCGGGCGGCACCACGGTGACGCTGATCGGCGCCAACTTCAGCACCACCACTGCCGTCACCTTCGGCACGGCCCCGGCCGCGTCCTTCAGCGTGACCTCCGCCACCCAGATCATCGCCGTCGCACCGGCCGGCACGGCCGGACCGGTGCAGATCAAGGTCACCTCGTTTGGCGGCACCAGCAACGGCCTGGCGTACTTCTTCCTGAACGCGCCGACGCTCACGTCCGTGGCACCGGGTCAGGGGCCGACCGCGGGCGGCACCACGGTGACGCTGATCGGCACCAACCTCAGCAACGCCACCGCCGTCACCTTCGGCAGCACCGCCGCCACCTCCTTCACCGTCGTCTCCGCCACCCAGATCACCGCCGTCGCACCGGCCGGAACCGGCACGACCAACGTCACAGTCACGACCCCCGGGGGCACCAGCAACGGCCAGCTCTACACCTACCTGGCGGCACCGACGCTCACGTCCATCAACCCGGTGCAGGGTGCGCTGTCAGGCGGCACCACGGTGACGCTGATCGGTACCAACCTGACCAACGCCACCACCGTCACCTTCGGCAGTACCGCCGCCACCTCCTTCACCGTCGTCTCCGCCACCCAGATCACCGCCGTCGCACCGGCCGGAAGCGCCGGCGCGGCCCAGGTCACCGTCACCACCCCCGGCGGCACCAGCAACAGCCTCACCTACACCCGGGTTCAGCCCCCCGCCATCTGACGGGAGAGAACCGCCAGGGCCACGATGCTCAGCTTCCCTGCTCTGACCGTCGTGCCTCGGGATGACGTCGAACCCCTGGGCCGCTGCAACGGAACCGCCCTGTCCGAGACGGTCTTCGAGCTGCGCTTCCACCGCCCACCCGGCCATCTCCCACTTGCGGACCGGAGCCGCGAAGGAGACCACATCTGATGGCAACTCAGATACTTTCCCCAAACCCACGTACTGCCGTGCAACACCCGGCAGGGCTCAGGGGTGTCCGGCCGCGGGGGCGTTCCTTCCGGACCCCATTCCGCCGGTGGCCCCCGCGTCACCGGGGAGCTGGCCGGGCGGTGCTCCCGCCGCCCCCGGCCCGGGGCGCGGACGCCCGGGGCGGGGGCGCGGGCGGCGCGGCGAGGGTGGGTGGGGCTGGTGGCGAGCGGGAGAGTGTGGGTGTGAGCGAGAGTGTGG
>NZ_JBHWBW010000055.1:4812-21355 GCF_042735675.1 Kitasatospora sp. NPDC059571 | reverse complement strand
CGCGGGCGCGGGGCGCCGCCCCCCCCCCCCCCGCGCCCGGGGCGCCCCCCGCCGGCGGGGGGGCGCGCGGGGGGGGGCGCCGCCCCCCCCCCCCCGGTTCCCTCTCCCGGCCGGGCGGCGGCTCGGATCGGCCCAGGTCAGGGAGTGACCTGTCCGATCTGGCTCGCGGAGTTCTCGGTGAACCAGAGGTCGCCGTCGGATCCGGTGGCGATGTCCAGCGGGTTCGAGTTGGACGTCGTGATCGCCGTCTCGGTGATCGTGCCGCCGGTGGTGATCCGGCCGATGTCGTTGCCGAGGTTCTCGGTGAACCACAAGGCGCCGTCCGGGCCGTTGGTGATGCCCCACGGGAACGGGAAGACAGGGTCGGTGAGGCTGTAGCCGGTGAACGATCCGCCGGTGGTGACCTTCCCGATCTGCGATGCTCCGGCGTCGGTGAACCACAGGTTGTCATCCGGCCCGGAAATGATGCCGATGGGCAGCGAGTCCATGGCGGGGACCGCGTGCTCGGTGACCGTGCCGCCGGTGGTGATCCGGCCGATGCTGCCGTTCAGCACCTCGGTGAACCACAGGGCGCCGTCGGAGCCGGTGGTGATGCTCAGCGGGTAGGCGCCGGTGGTGACCGCGTACTCGGTGATCGTGCCACCGGTGGTGATCCGGCCGATGTTGCCGGCGCCGGGCTCCGCGAACCACAGAGCGCCGTCGGGACCCGCGGTGATGCCCCACGGGTAGGCCCCGGAGGTCGGCAGCGAGTACTCGGTGAACGAGCCGCCGGTGGTGACCCGGCCGATCTTGTCGGTGTTCGACTCGGTGAACCACAGGGCGCCATCGGGCCCCACGGTGATCCCGGCCGGTCCGGCGCCGGTTGTGGGCACCGAGTACTCGGTGAACGAGCCGCCCGTGGTGAGGCGCCCCACCGCGTTCGCGGCGTTCTCGGTGAACCACAGTGCGTCATCGGGACCCGCGGTGATCCCGGCCGGGCCCGATGCGGAGGCGGGCGTCGCCCACTCGGTGACGGAGGTGGCCAGGCGGGCCGGCGACGGCGGCCCGCCAGGCCGGCGGCCGTGCCGGGCGAGGCAGTTCACGAGTCCCGCCGGCCCCCCGTGCCGCAGGCAGGACTTCACCCACGGCCGCAGGGGCGCGGGGCGGCCCGGGGCGTCACCGAAGGCGACGGTGCTGGGCGCACCGAGCGCGCCCGTCAGAGCCAGGACGGCGAACACACGACGAAGCCGCCTGAGGCGGCCGGGGCGGTGGGACATGGGACACCTTTCGAATGAGGACACCGCGACCCTGAGCGCCCGTCAGCACACGCCATCGTCGGCGCCCGGCTCGCGGAAGGGGCCCGCGCGGCCGCCCGCAGGCCGCGACGCGAGGCGTACGGACCGGGACCGCTCACACGATCCCGCCGCGCACGCACAATCCCCGCCGGGCCCGGCGGGAAACGGTGATACGGGTGATATTCCAGACTCTTCACCAATCCGGACCAAGGTGCGAAAGGTGATACGCGAAGAATTTCTCGTCGCGGATTCAGGCGGCGGCTCGAAATGCCCGGTCGAGTGAATTGGGCAAGCGGCCCGCGGGGGCTGATGATACGTTTTCTGCCCGCCCAGCAGGCACCTGGTCAATGCTCGGCCGGACGAGGGAAAGGCGTTTCAACGCCGCGCGCAGGCGGATAATTATCTGGATTGCTAACGGGAGGCGCTCGAATTCATCGCAGTCCATGCTTGGCCGAGAAGGAGAAGTCCATGCGTATCCGATATTCCGTGGTCGCTGGCGTCGCGGCCGCCGTCGCCATCGCCGGTGTGGCCAGCGCCGCCGACACGACGGTCACGTTCTCCGTCTCGGGCGGGGCACTCTCGATCTCCGTCCCTAGCTCGGCCAGCCTGGGCTCCGGACTGCCCGGAAACTCCATCAACGCGCAGCTGGGCGCCGTCACCGTCACCGACGCCCGGGCCCTGCTCACCGCGTCCTGGGTCGCGTCCGTGACCTCCACCAGCTTCACGACGGGCGGCGGCACACCCGCGGAGACCGTCCCCACCAGCGCGGTCTCCTACTGGTCGGGGACCGCAACCGCCACCACCGGCACGGGCACCTTCACCCCCGGCCAGGCCGCGGTTGGCAACGCCCAGGCCCTCAGCAGCAGCCGCACCGCCTTCAGCCTCTCCGGCGGCACCGGCAACAACTCCGCCACATGGAACCCCACGCTCGTCGTCGCTCTCCCCGCCGCCGCAGTGAACGGCACATACACCGGGACGGTGACACATTCGATCGCCTAGCCGGGCGCATGCGATGAGCGCGGCCGCGGGGGTGCTCGCACTGCTCTGCGGCCCGGTCGCCGGTGCGGCCGCCGACCCCGGACAGCCACCACCGTCCACCGGGGGCAGCATCGGTCTCAGACTCCTTGATGCGCCCCGCGGCCGCGAGGCCGACCCCCGCGCACACATGTACATCGTCGATCACCTTGCGCCCGGCGCCGTCATCCACCGCCGGCTACAAGTGACGAACACCTCCGACACCGACCAGCGCGTCGACCTCTACGCCGGCTCCGCCGAGATCGACAACGGCACCTTCACCGCCGAGCCCGACCTCACCCCGAACGAGCTCACGACCTGGGTCTCGGTCGACGACTGCGCCACGCAGGAGGCGGCATCCGCCGCACCGGGGGGATGCGGCACCCCGCGCAAGGACGGGGCGGGCGGGCCGCCGACGCCGCGCCCCCTGGTGCGCCACGTCCCGGCGCACGGCGCAGCCGTGGTCGAGGTCAGCGTCCGGGTTCCGCCGAAGGCGTCCGCCGGTGAGCGGTACGCGGTCGTGTGGGCGCAGGTCGCGGGTCCCGCCGATCAGGCCGGTAACGTCCGTGTGGTCAACCGGGTCGGAGTGCGGCTCTACCTCGACGTCGGCCCCGGGGGCGAGCCGCCGTCCGACTTCCGGATCGGGGAGGTGACCCCCGCGCGCGCGCCCGACGGCACCCCCGAGGTCGTGGCAGTCGTCCGCAACACCGGTGCACGCGCCCTCGACATGACCGGATCGGTGTCCATGACCGAGGGGCCGGGCTCACTCAGCGCCGGTCCCTTCTCGGTGAACCTCGGCACCACACTCGGCATCGGCAGCGCCGGGCGCGTCACGGTCCTGCTGGATCGGCAGCTCCCGGCGGGCCCGTGGAAGGTACGCCTGACCCTGGCCAGTGGCCTGGTCAGACACACCGTCACCGCCACCCTGACCTTCCCCGTCGGCTCCGCCGCCGGCGCGCCGGTCACCCCGGACGCGGCGGACTCCGCCTCGATGACACCGGGCGTCCCCGCCGTCGCGCTGGCCGTCGTCGTCGTGGTCGCGTTCGGCTACGGGGTGGTGCGCCGCCGGAGGGTGAGCTGAGGCCATGCTTCCGTGGAAGGTGTCAGCGTTCTCGGGTAAGTGCCACGGGCGCATCGAGCGCTGATCCGGTCCTCGACGAACGGTGAGAGGTGGTTCAGCGCCCGGCCGGCGTCGCGCACTTCGAGGGATCCGCTCCCGATCCCGGACCGCGAGGTGGAGCACCTTTGACGCGGCGTGCCCCGACGGGAAGCGCCCCCGGTCGCGGTGACCTTCCACGGCTGGAAGTCGACAGACCCGACCGTGTGCGTCGAGTGGACGACCGTCCTTGTCGCCCCGGGAACGTCGGGTGCGGCGGTTGGAGGTCCTGCGTCCGCATCCGGGCGAGCGCCGGCGGAGGCTGGCGTCGACGGCCGGGGCTCGGGTGCTCCGGCACGGTGGCGTGCACCTGGTGGCGAGGACGGCCGGGTCGGCGAGACCGCCGTCCAGTGGGTGTTCGAACTCGAAGGCGGTGCCGAGCCGTGGTCCGAGGGCGTGTCCGGCTCCCGGGCGGTGGTGGTTCCGGGTTGCCCGTGGACCCGGCCTGCCGGCAATGAGGGACCGGAAGAGCGGGGGACCCGATGTCGCTGTCGCCCTGGACGACGAAGTGGCTGCGGTGCCCGGCCGCAGGGCTTTCCCGGCAGGTGCCACCGGGTGACCGCACTCACCGTGGGTCGGCTCGGGCCGTTCGACCACTTCGTTGGCCGCCATCCGCAATGCCTCGTCCGTTCCGCCTGGCCCGAGGGCCGGGGGCGGAGCTCCCGGCCGGACTGTCGGGGGGCTTCGACGCGAGGGGTTACGCGACGGAGTGGGTCACGGTGCCGGTGTAGGTGCCGTTCACGGCGGCGGCGGGGATCGCGACGACGACGGTGGGGGTCCAGCTGGTGGCGCTGTTCCCGTTGCCGGTGGAGCTGAAGGCGGTTCTGGAGCTGCTGAGGGCTTGTTTGGCCGAGGCGTCGCCCTGGCCGGGGGCCGCCGTGACCGTGCCGTTGGTGCTGGTCGCCGGACCGGACCAGTAGAAGACGTTGGTGGCGGTGATCGTCTGGCCGCTGCCGCTGGTGAAGTTCGTGGCGGACACCGTTGCGGTCCAGCTGCTGGTCGCCAGTCCTCGCCCGTCCGTGACGGTCACCGATCCGAGGACCACGCTGATCGTGTCGCCGGGCGCCGCGCTGCCGAGGGACACGGCGGCGGGCAGGGCGATCGACAGAGAGCCGGAGTTGGGGATGATGCTGATCTGGGTGCTGTTGCCGGTGTTGGTCTCGATGGTGTCCACGACCGCGCGGGTGAAGCTGGCCTTGCCGCCGGAGGAGGCGGTCAGCTTTCCGGCGGCGGTGTAAAGGGCGCCGTTGGCAGTGATCTGCGTGCCGTTGCCCGTCACGGTGACCTGCGCGAGATTGTTGCGGTCGGCGATGAACGTCATGCCGGAGAACGCCCCCGTGGTCGGCGCGCTGAGGGTGGACTTGCCGCCGGTCTGGTCGAGGAAGAACGCGCCGGTGGTGGCCGCCGCGCACGCCGTCGGGTAGGCCGGGCAGGCGAGATAGATCGTCACGCCGGTGCCGGCGAGCTTTCCGCCGGAGATCGTCATACCGGTGGTGACGACGTAGGTGCCGGGGTTCAGGGTGAGCGTGCCGGACAGGGACGTGATGCTGGTGTACACCCCCGCGCTGATCGTCTGGTTCCCGGTGACGTGGTTGATGGTGGGGTACGGCGAGGCCGGCGTCGTCGGGCAGGCCGTCGCGGCCGGGCACTGGGCCAGGGCCGCGTAAGGGTCGGTCGCGGCGGCCTGGTTGGTCGGGGCCGGGCTGTACGCGCCGCCGCCCGAGGCGGCGAAACCGGCCGGCGCCGCCGGGCCGCCGATGGTACCTCCGGTTGCCGTGACCGTGGTGCTGCCGCTGACGAGCGCGGCTTGGCTGTTCGTCGAGTTGACCCGGATGTCGCCGGTGACCTGCAGGCTTCCAGGGTGGACGTACAGGGCGTCCGCGGCGTTGGGGCTGAGGACGCACAGGCTCGCCGTGCACGCGCCCGCGGCTCGAGCGAGGTGGGGTGGACCGGCAACCGCCCACGCCAGCGCAGACACGAGGGCGAGCACAGCGGCGCAGACCGTCCGGGGCGCGCAGCGTGGTCCGCGGCTGCGGTCACGTGCGGCCACAGGTCCGGGGAGCGGGGACGCGTCAGGGCGGCGCCTCGGCCACCCGGACGGCTGGCCCGCGCCCTCGCGTCGCCCGGCCCGTACCCGGGCGGTCCCTGATCGTCCGGCGGTGAGTCCCATCGTCACCTCCACCCACCTCAGGACGGCTGCAAATGCATCAAATGCATGCGAAGCCGAATTTTCATAAGAAAAGTGACGCCATTTCAGCATGGCGGGCCGTCCGGCCGGCGGAATCGGTCCGCCGTGAACTCCGGCAGGCCTCCTCAGCGAATTCATGGTTGACCGTCCTGTCGCCGGCAGGGCTCGTGCAAGATCATACCGACCTTGCAAGAGCCCTGGCAGTGGGGCTGAGTTCCGCGACGATCTCGTCGCTATGGTTCGCTGCGAGGAGGAACAGCTCGGAGACGATGCGATGTTTCGGCTCGCGGGTCTGCCAGTAGATGCGATCGACCGCGGCGGCGAACGCCGCACTGGCCTCGTTCGATACGTACCAGCTGCGGCGGGTCATTCCGCTCGTCCCCGCGTGCTCCGCCTCGGGAAGCAGGCTCACGCTGTCTTCACTCATCAGTCATCCTCGACTCCGTCCCGCCCGGGCTCTCCGGGCATGGCAAGACACCGTCCGGAGGGACGGAAGGGCGCGTGGGGTGGCGCGGGACGGCGGGTGACGGCGGGACGTCAGGTGTCCCGTGTGCGGAAAGGGACCAAGCCCGTCCCGTCCGTCTGCGTATCACCGCCCTTGGCCCGCCCGCGCTCTGCTGCCGAGCCCTTGGCGACGTTGGCCGGCCAGGCCGCTGCCCGTGCACCCCCAGGTCTTCCGGTCGTACCGGTTTGCCGCCCCGGACCGGGAACCGGCCGACTCCCGGCGCCGCCGTCCACCGAGGACCGGCACGTCGGCACTCGCGTGTTCGCAACGGTCCCTGCCGAAAGTGGAGTACGCCCCCGGCCGAAGGCCTGGCGAGGGCGCGTCCGGGCGAGGAAGAAGGCTACTTGGGGCCGATGGGCGCAGCGATGGTGGGAGCGAGGGCGACGGCGGGCGGCCTTCGTCCTGGTCGACGCCGATCGCGACCGCCTGGACACTGACCTCATGGCCGGGGTGGACGGTGACGTACTCATGGACGGTGTCCCGGTGTTGGCACGGCCGTTCTCGATGACTGCGGTGCGGCGGTCCGGGCCCTGACAGCCGCGGGCGGGTTGACCTCGACGTGCTGGTGGATGTCGTCCGCGTGCAGGCCGGGTCGGTCGTGCCGGTGACGGGGGCGAAAGCAGTCAGCGTGGGGCCGGCAGGGCGCAGGACCAGGGTTTTCACGACCCTCCTGAGGCAGTTGGGGATCTGGACCTTCATCGTGCGGCGCTCACAGGCCTCTCCGATTTGATTTCTCCGGTCTTTCACCGCGTCGGGTGAAAAAGTTGCCCCGTGCGGGGGGAAGCAATCGGCACTGCCCGGCGCGGAGGGCAACTTGCCGGCGGTCGAGCGGCGTTTATCGTTCGCTCACCAAATTCCCCGGAAAGTGCTCGTTGAAATTCCCCAGAGGCCGCCCGAAATGGTTCGTGCGTCAGGTCGCTGTTAGGTCGACGAGCGCTCCGGAGGCGGTCGGCGGGTGACTTGCCAGGGGGAGATGTGAGGTGAGCTCCTAGACGGCTTTCAGCTCTTGTTGGTCAGGCTGCCGTCTGCGGGTGCGCATGGTTCGCGCTATGCGAATCTCCCCAGCGCGCATGGCGGACAATTCCGTACTGCGCCACTAGGGTTTGCCATGTGAACGAACGGAGCCTGATCAGAGAGTTGCTTCCGGCGATTATCCTGTCAGTGATGGCCTGGCTGATCATTTTTGCGGTCATCATCTGCGTCATGCAATGATCGGTCAGTTTCCCGGCGGGATTCCCGCCCGAAGATCGGCCATGTGCGGGCGAAGCGGCCCCGGACGCTGCCGTCGGCGCCGTCCACGTTGACCGTGGAGACGGACTCCGCCGCGGATCTCCGGCGGATGCCGGACACGAACACGGACGCGGTCTGCGGCATCGACCTCGGTCCGTCGCATTTCGCGGCCCTCTCTGACGGGCGGAAGATTGACAGTCCCGGCTCCAGCGTCGCGCGGAGAAGAAGCTCAAGCGCGCACAGCAGAGCCTCCGCCGCAAGGAGAAGGGAGCGAACGATGAGAAGGCTCGGGTGAAGGCCGCCCGAGCCCAAGCGGCCGTGGCAGACGCCCGGCGCGAGTCCCATCACCGCTCTCCACGATGGTGATCCGCGAGGACCCAACGGTCGCTGTCGAGGATCTGGCCGTGACGGCGCTCGCCCGCACCCGCATGGCCAGGTCCGTCCACGATGCCGGATGGCCGCAGTTCGTTGCGATGCCGAATGACAAGGCAGTCCGGCACGGGCGCGCCCTTCCACCGCACCGGACGCTTGGAGCCAACCTCATGTTTGAACACCCCAGCGGTACGGGGCCGTTCTTGACGCCGCAGTCCGAGCCGACTTGCGACTGTTTCTCCGCGCTGCGCGGGCACGAGGCCCGGCCTGCCTGCGCTCCGCAGGCTGTCACCGCCCGTCCGGCGGCCTTGACCTCCAGGGTGGCGTTCACGTCCCGGTGGCCGTAGGCGGCCCGCACACCCCGCATGAGCCCACCACGGCGAGCAGGGCGGGATCACGAGCTCCGACCCCAGCCGATGACCGGCTGCTGCCGGTCGAGCGGGCCTGTTTTCCTGAGCCTTGCACCGAGGACATGCCGCCCGGCGTACCCGTCGCCGGCTCGGACCCGCCCCCAACGCAGGGCTGACGCCCCCAACGACCATGTCCGACCGGCCCGCCGGCCACGGCGCGTACCTTGCCGCCGATGCCACGGCCGCACTTCGGCGGCCTGTATCGCCGCCGACCAGCCGGTGAGTCCGATCGTCAGCCGGCGTGCTGTCGCTCCGAGTTCGGTGGGTCCGCCCTCACCCGTTCCGCTCGGCGGGCCGTTCCCGGCGGAAAGAGGAAGCCTGGTCGGCGAGGGCCATCCCCGGGGACGTCGCCTGGTCCGGTGGCCGGAGGGATCTACGGAATATCCGGGTGTTCCGCACTGGGGCGCGGTCTCTCCGTGATGATCTTGTAGAGGCCGGGACCCGTCTTGCGGAACCACCCGCCCACGGCCTTGGCGAGCCGTGCCCGCTGCACATCCAGGTGGTCCATCGAGACTCCCGGAGGGATCTCCACATACTCGCGGATCAGAGCGATCTCCTCCGGTGTCAGCTCCGGCTGCGGCACGACAACCTCCACGAATTCATTAAAACGGCTACCAGGCCAATCAAACGGCCATACATCACCGAATAATGCTGGACTGACAAAGAGTCAGGGACGATCGTGACCGCCGACATCCTTCTCCGACAGCCTGGCCCGACGATTCTTGAGCGGCCCTCTTCCTTCGAACGCACACCAAGGACGCTTCTTTGCAGGGCCGCCGGCTGCCCGCGGCTTGTCGCCGGCTCGGCCACCTTGCCGACGATCCGCGCCTCGGACGATCACACACCAGATGCCGGGCGAGGCGGCCCGCCGCCGGTACGAGGCCGGTGACGCCGGCGGCACCCATGCCCAGCAAGAGGCCCAGCTTGCCCAGGCCTTCGGCGAGCACCCCTCAAGGGGTGCGGCCCACTTCGATGTCGAACGATATCTCCTGAATGGACCTGGAACCCCATGGCGACCTCTGTGTCGCCGAAAACACCGCCAGGGACCGCCGGTCCACTCATGAGAAAGGAAAAGAGCCCGGTCCAGGCAGGAGAATCCCAGGCAGCAGCGGAGACGTTCTGATCGTGGCGACGCGTGCGAGCGACGACTGCGCGGCGTCCGGACCACCCGCGTCCCGTCGCTCCGCCTCGCGCACGCGGAAGGACCCGTCGCCTCGACCGCGGACCCGGAGGGGCTGATGACCCTCCCGACACTGTGTACCTGGTTGCCGACGACGTCGACGCTTCTGGCTGAGCAGCCCGGGCGAGCACGCCGGTACACGGTGATGATGACGAGATGAGCGATCCGTACGAGCACGATCCCGAGGCGGTGCCGACGCAGCTCGCCGAGCTGCAGACGCTGGCGACCAAGGCGGTGGCGGCGTGGCGAGCCGGCGACCGGCACGGCGCGACCGAGGCGGCCACCGCGGCGGTGCCGGCCAGCGCGGCGGCGCTCTCCGCGCTGAACGTCCTCCTGGAGCTCGACCGCGCCCGCGCCGAGAGCGACCGAGCCAGCCAGAACCAAGGCACCGCCGGGCAATGGCTCGGCTGAGTCCACGGCACTCCCCGCCTCACCCACGTCCACGACGCGCCTTGAACCGCACCGGGTTGGCCGGAGACTCTACGTTGTGACCGTGGCCAGGGGTTTCGTGGCTGTCAGATAGTAGTCGGCTTCGTATTCGGCTGGCGGGACGCGGCCTATCTCACCGTGGAGTCGGCGGTGGCTGTGCCAGTCCACCCACTCGGCGGTGGCCAGTTCGACCTCGGCTGACCCTTAACCAGATGCGTGGCCTGGGAGCTGCTGTCTGGGCTTGATCCGCTTTGACGGACATCCCTGATCAGGGGCTTCGGCCCCGGAGGGATGATGTCCATCATGGAGAGCGTGGGAAAGAAGAAGCCGCGTCCCAGGCGCTCGTTCACGCCGGAGTTCAAGTCGGAAATTGTCGACCTGTGCCGCACGGGTGACCGATCGGTGGGCCAGGTCGCGAAGGACTTCGATCTGACCGGGACCGCGGTGCGGGACTGGGTGAAGCAGGCCGAGACAGACGCCCGCGAGCGGGACGGTCCGACCAGCGACGAGCGCGAGGAACTGGCCCGGCTGCAGCGGGAGAACCGCCGCCTGCGTGAGGACGTGGACATCCTCAATCGCGCCCCGGCGGACCAGCGCCCCGATCCCAGATCCACACCGTCGAGACCCCGCTGAACTGCGGAAGCCAGGCTGGTGGGGTCAGCAGCGGCCAGCCGGTTCGGAGACGGAGCAGTGGTTGAGGGTGAAGGAGTTGGTGGTGTCGCCTTCGCGGTCGACCAGGTCGGCCGGCGAGTTGCCGGACGCGTGGTTGCCGCGAACGGTGTTCCGGGTGTTGGCCACACCGACCAGACTGTGGAAGAGCACAATGCCACCGGACATCGGTGAGTCGCCGACGTTGTCGCTGACCTTGTTCTGCGTCACCGAGACGTCCTCGGCGCCAGTGAGGAGGATGCCGGTGCCCTGCATGTGCGTGAGCCCAGCGTAGGGTGCGCAGTACTGGTTGTTGGCGATGACCTGGTTGCGGGTGACGCTCAGCGAGCCGGCCCGGGGCACGGTCTCGTCGCCGACGATGAAGATGCCTCCGCAGTTGCCCTGGATGTCGTTCTGCTCGATGCTGAGGTCGCGCAAGCGGCGGACGGCGATTCCGATCCGATTTCCGGTGAGGCGGTTGCCACTGACCATGGTGCCGCGGGTGCCGATTGCGCCGTTGCCTTTACCGTCCACGATGTTGGCGAGGAAGATGCCGGACTGGCCGTTGCCTGTCGATTCATTGCCGACGATCACGGCGCGGGTGGACTTCTCCTGGCTGATGCCCTGCTGGCCGTTATCGTGGATGTAGGTGGCGCGCACGGTCATGCCGTCGGTCGCGCTGGCGTTGATGCCGTTCTTCCGGAAGCCAGTGAGGGCAAGAGCCTCGATAGTGATGCCCCCGAGCGGGCTCTGGTCAGTGCCGACTACGCAGAGACCGTGCCCGGCGGCAGCACAGGCCTGGTCACCTGCGGTGCCGCCGGCGGCATCGCCTGGGGTGATGACACTGCTGGGACCCGCGCCGCGAAGCGTGAGGCCGGGGGTGGAAATCCGGACGCTACCGACGTAGGTGCCGGGGAGCAGCTGGACGGTGTCGCCGGGGATTGCCGAGTCGACGGCTTGCTGAATCGATTCGCCCGGCTGCACTACGTGCAGGTGCCCGGTGGCATGAGCCGGCGACGCCGCGCCGGCCAGGACGGTGGTGAGGGTGGTCGCGGCGGCGGTGGCCGCGGCAAGGCGATGGACTCGGCGCCTGGGCATGAGCGGTGACCTGCTTTCCTACTGCGTTCGGGGATGCCGTGCGGTGACGCGATGTGATCACCGGTGACTTCATTGTGTGGGTGGCTGGCTCGGACCGACGCTAGGGGCACTGCCCGGGGGCTGCCACCAGGGCTGGGCTGACGGGCTGACGGAACGTCGGCTTGCCCCGTGAGCGCGCCTGGCCGGAGAGCTGGTGCTCGCTGAAGGCGACCATCTGGTGCCGGACGGTTGGCCGGACCTCCTCACCTTCGAAGCCGACCGGCCTCGGCAAGCGGCATACCGTCGGGTCGAACCAAGCTCTCAATCGGCGGGCGGCTCCCCGCTCTTCGCTCGCCGAACCTCCCCATTCGCTTCAACCGGCAACGATCTGTGGCGAAGGGTGAGCAGGTGTGGACTTCCGAGCTCTCATCAACAACGCAGTGGATAAGCGCCGTTCACCCCGGCGGAGTGCGGACCACCGGGGACCATGCCAAGCTGACGTTGATCCGGGGCAGATGGCTGTCCGCTGGGGCCGGCCGACCACAGCAGCACTGAACAAGAGCCGCCCACGGTGACGCACCCGCACCCGCACCGGCGCCAGCGCCGCATGCCCGACGCGAGCCGTCCTCGGAGAACTCCAAGCATCCCCCGAGCTTCGGGTAGCAGCTACTGACGACAAGGAGAAGCCACGTGCAGAACATCAGGGTCTACAAAGAGCAGGGATCGCCGAACGCCCGCGAGAACACGGTCAAGCACCCGCCGGGTGCGGCTCCCGAGCCGGTGGACCGGCGGCCACAGCAACAGATGATGGACCTGCTGCACGGCGCTCTTGTCACACAACTCCTCGTTGTGGCATCTGAGTTCGATGTCGCGGAGATCCTGGCGGACGGGCCGCTGCCGGTGTCGGAGCTCGCCCTCCGGTGTGGGGCTCACCAGCGATCACTGCACCGGTTGTTGCGGGCGTTGGCCGCTCACGGCGTCTTTCAGGAGGTGGAGCCCGGGGCCTTCGCCCTGACCTCACTGGCCGAGACGCTGCGCGCCGACGTGCCCGGGTCGGTTCGGGCATGGATCAGGTTCTGGGGGATACCCGAGAAACTCCAGGCCATCAACTCGCTCTCGTACTCGGTGCGCACCGGTCGTCCGGCGTTCCCGCACGTGCACGGCACGGAATGGTGGTCACACCTGGCTGCCCACCCGGAGCACGCTGAAATCTTCAACGACGCAATGGGCGAAATGGCCAGGCGTGTGCATGCCGTGGCGGTGGAGAGCTGTGACCTGACCGACGTAAGGCGGGTGGTCGACGTCGGGGGCGGGCATGGGCACCTGCTTGCCACGATTCTGCCACGCCACCCGGAACTGCGGGCCACCCTACTGGACCAGCCGTCGGTGGTTCGTGGTGCGAAGACGGTGCTGGAGGCGGCCGGCGTCGCCGACCGGGTAGACCTGGTAGGCGGGGACTTCTTTGACAGCGTGCCGAAGGGCGCGGACGCTTACTTCCTGTCGATGATCCTGCACGACTGGGACGACGAGCAGTGCACAACGGTGCTAGGCATGATCCGGCGGGCGATGGCGCCCGATGCCCGGGTCGTCGTGATCGACGCCATCGTGCCGGAGGACAACGCACCGCACGACGGGAAGCTGCGGGACACCGTCATGATGGCACTGCACCCGGGCCGGGAGCGTACCGAGGCGGAGTTCACCGCGCTGTTCGCGGCCGCGGGTCTGCGTCACGTCTCGACGACGGGGCTGGCCTCCTCGACAGGCCTGTTGGTCGCGCGGGCCTGACCGGCGGCAGGGCGCCAGCTTCAGGCGGCTGGTTCCCCCCGCTCTCACGACGACTGCGGTTCGGGCACCGGCACTCCGTACCGGTCAGCGATCCGACCCATCAACGACGAGGCCGTCTCTCCGGCCAGCGGGGCGACACGGAAGACCCCAGAAGCCATGACCCCAACCTTCCGAAGGGGCGAGGCGGCGGTGGTTCATCAGCCGGCCGAAGGTGCGCTCGACGACCCCTCGGCGGGGCTGGACGACGAATCCCTGGTGGCGGGGTCGCGCCGGACGATCTCGACATCGATGCCCAGGGCGGCGCCGTGCTCGACAACGGCGTTTTTGTAGCCCATGTCGGCGCAGGCCTTGCGGACGGTCGGTGCTCGGTGGCGGCAGCGGTCAGCAGTTGTCGGCCGGCGGCGTTGTCCTGGACGCTCGCGGCGGTCACCAGCACCACGAGCAGGAGGCCGATCGTGTCGGTGACGATATTGCGTTTTCTGCTCACGATCCGCTTCCCGACATCGGGGCCCTGGGGTCGAGGCTGGAACGCTCGTGGAGGTCTTCACGCTCTGAGAGTCCACGATGCAGGCCGACGGCTCCGGATCCCGACCCTCGGCAGTGCGGACCAGACGCCGCAGGAGTTCGTTGAGCTGCTCGAGCACTCCCTCTTTCTGCCAGCGTGCGAAGTAGGCGTAGACGGTCTCCCAGGGTGGGCACTGCGTGGGAGGTAGCGCCAGGAGATACCGGTGCGGTCGACGTCGAGGATCGCGGCGAGGAGGTCGCGCAGGTCGTGCTCGGCTGGTCGGCCAAACGAGAGTGCGCGTGCGGTGCGTTCCTGGCGCCAGGCGGTCAGGGTGGGTTCGATCAGGGCCCAGCGGGCGTCGGACAGGTCGCCCGGACACGGCCGACGATCCGTCATGATGGCGGCATACTGCGGGATCGCCGCCTTGGCCACGGACCGCGCACCGGGCGCGGACGGATGGCCATCGGGGCCGGTCTTTTTGGATTGAGACAGGACGGAGTGCGCATCTCCGGCGGGCTTCGCGGGCAGGTGCCACGCTGGTCACTTCTGCCTCGACAGTCGCGCCCGGGACTCCGACTGGACGGCTCGAAATCCCGCATCAACCAGCGCATTCATTGCACTGGCGGTCGCCCGTGGGCGGCGCGGTTGGCGTAATCCGCTGCTCGGCTGGCGAATGGCTGACTGACTTGAAGCCCGGGCTCCGTCGTGTTGCAAGTGCGGAGAGTAATAGGAGAGGTAGCTTATGGTTACCCGCTGCTGTTGTGATTCTTGGCCGCTCTACGCTGCTTGCGGCCACGGGCGAGCCGCCAGGGACGAAAGGTTTGCCCATGCACGTCGTCTTCAGTCGAACTCGTCTCAGCAGGGCCATTCTGGCGGCCTGCGGAGTGCCGCTCCTGCTCGCACCGCACGCGATTGTCGGTTCCAGGGCCGGAGCCGCCGAATCGCTCTCGCCCGACCGTGGTAACCACGGCAGCGGTGCGGTCATCACCGTGACGACCGTCAAAGTCGGCGCGCCCGGTAACCCTGCGGTAGGCGTCGTCCCGTTCACGGACGCCGTCTATCGCACGTGCGCCGACGCCCCTCCCACGTCGACCGGCTGTCTGATGGTCGGTGCCGTCCGAGATCCCTACCAAATTGGGCAGTTGGAGGTCACAGTCGCCGAATGGGTGGCTTTCCTGAACACGGTCGATCCTGAGGGCCGCGACCCCCATCGCCTTTACGACAGGACCGAGAGCTCGTCTGCGTGGCCGAAGTACGGCCCGATCGACTTCTCCGCCGGCGCTGGCGACGGCCGCCACTACTCGGTGGCGTATCCGGAATGGGCGGACAAGCCTTACGGCTTCGCAAACTTCCTGAAGGCCGCGCGCTTCGTCAACTCGCTCTACAACGGCCGACTGATCTCCAGGCAGGACAGCAGTGGCAACGGGTTCAACTACGTCAGATACCAAGTCGAACTGTCGCGACAGACCGAGCGTGGGATGTACGACCTCGCCCGGCCGGACGCGACCCGAGCCCATGACTCCGGCTTCGTCGTGCCGAGCCAGGACGAGTGGATCAAGGCGGCCTACTTCGACCCGAAAGGCGGCGGCACTTACTCCTACTGGAAGTACCCGACCAATCCGGGAGTCTTCGGCGACGGCGAGGCGACCGCCCCGTCCCCCACGCTCCTTAATTCCGCCAACGGGGACGTCGTCAACGCGGCGACCCAGCCACTCGCCTCGTACCACGCCACCAGCCAGCCGGCCCCCACCTGGTGCCCCAGTGAGGTGCAGTCCGATGTCTGCGCCACCGTCAATCCGTTCGGACTGGACCCTGTCAGCTACGCCAGCCTCTACCAGGGCAGCCTCAGTACGGTAGGTCAGGCCAGGAGCGCTTCACCCTGGGGCACCCTCGACCAGGGCGGCAACGCGGTCGAATGGACCGACACGATCACAACGCCACCGACCGGAGGTGACTCCGAACGGATCTGGCGTCGCGCGCACGGGGGTGTATCCAACGCGGGCGCGTACCAGATGTGGCCTTCCGCGGTCGGGCTTCAGCCACAGGACAATGCGTTCTTCAGCCTCACCTATCCGTGGCTCGGCATCAGGATCGGAGTGATCGGAGACCTGGAGCCTCGGGGCGGCAACAGCTAGTACTGCAGTTGCGGTTCTTCGTTTGTCTTGGTCAGTGGCCTGTTGTTGAGTCCAGTGGGCTGACGGTCTGTCATGTTGGCTGCGGTTTGTGACTCCCTCGATCGGGGCGCGTTCGGCGTTGGTAGTGGCAGCGGCGGGCGACGGCCTTGCTGGCGGCGCCAGTTCGACTGGGCGAGCATGGCGAGCGTGAAGTGCCGGTACCAACCGACGTAGCGACGGACCTCGTACTCGTCCAGGCCGTATTCGTTCTTCGCGGCCTGGAAGCACTCCTCGATCGCCCAGCGGGCGCCGGCGACGCGGACGAGCTCGGGGACGGTCGTGCCGGCCGGGGCGTGGGCCAGGTAGTAGGCGACCTCGTCGGGTGGGGCCAGGCTGCGGCGGGCCAGGACCCAGCGTTGGTGTGCCGCGTCGTCGCCGTCGAACTCGGCAACCGCGGGCAGCCGGGCCGCGGCCCAGGGCGGTTTCTGGTGGTCGTCGCAACACGTGGTTGGTTGGTTAGGCCGCGAGGAGTTTAGCCAGGCGCGGGGGGGGGGGGTTACATCCCCGCGGGTTTGGTGGTAGGGGGGTGTGGGTGTTGGGGACGAAAACCACCTTGTGGGGGGTTTTGGGCGAGTGTGAGATTACCGAAGGGGAAT